>NZ_GL882786.1:32327-36456 GCF_000195655.1 Klebsiella sp. MS 92-3 | reverse complement strand
CCGGGGGGGCGGCTTCGCCTTGCCCGGCCTTCGACGTCAAGCTCTGGTACGTGCACCCTGGCAATATTCGATTAGGCGCATTCCGCCGCCAGCCACTCGCTGAAGGCGCGAAAGCGCGGGCGGGAACGGTTCTCCTGCGGACAAATCAGGTCATAGCCAAAGGGCGAGGGCGCTTCATTTTCAGACAAGGCCACCAGCCTGCCGGCGTCGAGCAGCGGCTGGATCAGCGTTTTACGCCCCATCACCACGCCGAGTCCATTGAGCGCCATCTCGATGGCCAGCGAGTGGTTATTCACCGCGTAATACCGGCCGTCAAAAGGTAACGCCTGTCCGCTGTGCTGGCACCACAGGCGCCATTCCGCAAATTGATCCTGTACGTCGGTGGATTCGCACGCATGGATCCAGACGAGCGCCGCCGGGTCGCCGCCGCTCAGCGGACGATACTGCTGGCGATAACGCGGGGAGCAGACCGGGAGCAAACTTTCCGCCATCAGCCGCTGTTGATAAAGATCGGGATAGCGCGTGGCGCCGTAGTAAATTGCCAGATCCACCCGCTCCTCGTTAAAATCCATCACCCCGGCGCGCACGCGAAACTGCAGATTCAGTCCCGGCCATTGCGTCTGAAAGCGCGGCAGACGCGGCATTAGCCACAGATGGGCCAGCGTCGGCGCAATACCAATATGCAGCGTGCCGCGCAGATCCTGATCGCGAATATCCTCAATTTCATCGTTAATCGCCCGCAGCGAATGGCTTAACGTCGCCAGCAGCCGCTTACCTTCCTCTGTCAGCGCCAGTTTACGCGTCATGCGGATAAACAGGCGAAACCCGATGTGCATCTCCAGCCTGCGGATCCGATGGCTGACCGCTCCCTGGGTAAGGTTCATTTCATGCGCGGCAAGGGTAAAGCTCAGGTGGCGGGCGGTCACCTCAAAGGTCTGCAGCAGCGCAAGGATGCTTTGTTGCTCAAGCGCAGATTGTCTCCCTTATGCATTAATTGAGTTCATGCATAGGCCGATTTAATTCGTTTGTTAGGCCAGTTTTGCCGGTTTTAAATAGTTATATCGTAACTAAACCGAGGTATACCATGTCAGGACTCAAAATTGTGGTGATTGGCGGTGGCTCCAGCTACACCCCGGAACTGATTGAAGGTTTGCTCAACCGCTATCATGAAATGCCAGTCGCTTCGCTATGGCTGGTGGACATTGAAGAGGGCAAAGAGAAAGTCGAGATTATCGCCGGACTGGCGCGGCGAATGATCGCCAAAGCCGGGCTGACTATTGAAGTGGTGGCCACCCTTGACCGGGAAAGCGCGCTGCGCGATGCCGATTTCGTCTGCTCGCAGTTTCGCGCCGGCTGCCTTGACGCCCGGATCAGCGATGAACGTATCTCCCTCAAGTATGGCTTGATCGGCCAGGAGACCAATGGCCTCGGCGGCTTCGCCAACGCCTGTCGCACCATTCCCATCGCCCTGGAGATCGCTGCCGATATGGAGCGACTGTGTCCCGACGCCTGGCTGCTGAACTTTACCAACCCGTCGGGGATGGTGACCGAAGCGATCCTGCGCCACAGCCGCATCAAAGCCGTCGGCCTGTGTAACGTGCCGGTGATTATGCAAAAAGGGATAACCACTCTGCTGCAATGCGCTGACGAAAAAGAGGTGGTGATGCAGGTCGCCGGCCTGAACCACTTTATCTTCGTGCGCCAGATCCTGCACAAAGGTAAAGAATGGCTGCCGGAGGTGATAGCCGAGATCAACGCCGGTCGGGATCCGCTGGTGCCGCGCAACATTCCGCCGTTCCGTTGGCCGTCGCATCTGCTGCAGGGCTTAGGCATGATCCCCTGCGCCTATCTGCGTTATTACTACATGAAAGACGATCTGCTGCGCCAGGAGCTGGCGGAGGCGGGCGGCGAAGGAACCCGCGGGGAAGTGGTTAAGCAGCTGGAAAAAATCTTGTTTGACCAGTACCGCGACCCGCACCTGGCAGTCAAACCGAAGGCGCTGGAAGGGCGCGGCGGCCAGTACTATTCCGAGGCGGCCTGCGAGCTGATGAATGCCATCTACAACGACAAGCGGATTATCATGCACGTCAACACGCGTAATAACGGCGCCATCAATGGCCTGCCGGATGACTGCGCGGTAGAGGTCAGCTCGCTGATTACCGCTTCTGGTCCGCTACCTCTCAATGTGGCGCCGTTCCCGGAAGATACCCTGCGTTTGCTGCAGCTGATGAAATCATTTGAACGGCTGACTATCGAGGCCGCGCTCACCGGCAACCGCCATACCGCATGGCGTGCTCTGATGCTGAATCCGCTGATCGTCAGCGGCGAGAAGCTCGAACTGGCGTTGGATGAGGTGATCGCTGAGAACCGTCAGTGGCTGCCTGCTTTCCACGCCTGACCCAAGACTCACCGGCCGCCTGGCCGGTGATTTAACCACTGACCGTCTGACTTTACGCCACAGCGCCCATTTTTCCGCCACACTGTCAATAATTGTTGACAGTTAGCTTCCCGAAAACCCATTCCTGGCCTATTATTCTCCCGTCATTGGCACTTTTAGGGTGAACACTCCCATGCGTCTTGAAGTCTTTTGTGAAGACCGTCTCGGTCTGACTCGTGAATTGCTCGATTTGCTGGTGCTGCGTGGTATTGACCTGCGCGGTATCGATATTGACCCTATTGGCCGAATTTACCTCAATTTCGCCGAACTGGAATTCGCCACGTTCAGCAGCCTGATGGCTGAGATCCGCCGTATCGCCGGCGTGACGGACGTGCGCACCGTGCCCTGGATGCCGTCTGAACGTGAACACCTGGCGCTCAGCGCGCTGCTGGTAGCGATGCCGGAGCCGGTGCTGTCGCTGGATACCAAAGGTCGGGTGGAACTGGCGAACCCCGCCAGCTGCCTGCTGTTTGGCCAAAGCCAGGCGAAGCTGCGTAACCACCCGGTGGCCCAGCTGATCGCCGATTTTAACGTTCAGCGCTGGCTGGAGAGCAGCCCGCAGGAGACGCATGCGGAGCATGTGGTGGTGAATGGGCAGAACTACCTGCTGGAAGTGACTCCGGTCTATCTGGAAGGCGAGCATAACGAGCGAGTGCTGACCGGCGCCGTGGCGATGTTGCGCTCAACCGTGCGCATGGGACGCCAGCTGCAGACCATGACCAGCCAGGATACCAGCGCTTTCAGTCAGATCCTCGCGGTGGGGCCGAAAATGCGCCACGTGGTGGAGCAAGCGCGCAAGCTGGCGATGCTCAGCGCGCCGCTGCTGATTGTCGGCGACACCGGCACCGGTAAAGATCTGCTGGCCCATGCCTGCCATCTGGCCAGTCCGCGGGCGGGCAAACCCTATCTGGCGCTCAACTGTGGCTCCATTCCCGAGGACGCGGTCGAGAGCGAGCTGTTTGGCGACGCGCTGCAGGGCAAGAAGGGCTTCTTCGAGCAAGCCAACGGCGGCTCGGTGCTGCTGGATGAAATTGGTGAGATGTCGCCGCGGATGCAGACTAAGCTGCTGCGCTTTCTCAACGACGGCACCTTCCGCCGCGTTGGCGAGGATCATGAAGTGCACGTCGATGTGCGGGTGATCTGCGCGACGCAGAAAAACCTGATCGAGCTGGTGCAGAAAGGGCTTTTCCGCGAAGATCTCTACTATCGCCTCAACGTCCTGACGCTGTATCTGCCGCCGCTGCGCGATTGCCCGCAGGACATCATGCCGCTGACGGAGCTGTTCGTGGCCCGCTTTGCCGACGAGCAGGGGATCCCGCGGCCGAAGCTCTCTGCCGATCTCAGTACGGTGCTTACCCGCTACAGCTGGCCCGGCAACGTCCGCCAGCTGAAGAATGCCGTCTATCGCGCACTGACCCAGCTGGAAGGATTTGAGCTGCGTCCACAGGACATTCTGCTGCCGGACCATGACGTCGCCTCGCTGCCGGTGGGCGAGGAGGCCATGGAAGGGTCGCTGGACGACATCACCCGCCGCTTTGAGCGCTCGGTGCTGACCCAGCTCTATCGCAGCTACCCCAGCACACGTAAGCTGGCGAAGCGGCTGGGGGTGTCGCATACCGCCATCGCCAATAAACTGCGTGAATATGGTCTGAGTCAGAAAAAGGGCGACGAATAATCCCGCCAGGCCCCGGG
>NZ_GL882786.1:23696-32186 GCF_000195655.1 Klebsiella sp. MS 92-3 | reverse complement strand
CCCACGTCGCCGGCATCCCGGCCTGCAAAGCGGGCCAAACCTGTATATACTGGTTTTTTAATCCTTTTTCCGGGGTGGTGCATCTTGGCGTCGCGTCGCGCGATCGGGCACTGGCTGATATTGCTGCTGCTCTCTGTTCTCTTTTCCTCGCTGCTGTTACGAATACACCTGCCGGCAGCGCTGCTGCTGGGGCCGCTGATCGCCGGTCTCATTTTGAGCCTGCGCGGGGTGAAGCTGTGCATCCCTCGCCCCTGTTATCTGGCGGCGCAGGCCATCGTCGGCTGCATGATCGCCCGGGCGATTAATCCCTCTGTTTTTGGCGTGCTGTTCAACAACTGGGCGCTGGTGCTGGCGATCCTGTTGACCACCCTGGCGATAAGCGGCCTTACCGGCTGGCTGCTGGTCCGCTACAGCGCGCTGCCGGGCGCCACTGGCGCCTGGGGAAGCTCTCCCGGCGGCGCGTCGGCAATGGTGGTGATGGCCCAGGAGTACGGGGCCGATGTGCGGCTGGTGGCGCTGATGCAGTATCTGCGGGTGCTGTTTGTCGTCGGCGCGGCGGCGCTGGTGGTGCGCTATGCCCTGGGCAATGAAGCACAGGAAATGACTCAGGATATTGTCTGGTTTCCATCGTTGACCCTGAATTTCCCTTTCACGCTGCTGCTGACGGCGGTGGCCTGTTGGCTGGGCATGCGGCTGCGCATCCCCTCCGGGGCCATGCTGCTGCCGATGCTGCTTGGCGCCCTGGCCCAGGGCGGCGGCTGGCTGATGCTGGAGCTGCCGGAGTGGCTGCTGGCGATGGCCTATGCGGTGCTGGGCTGGACGGTGGGGCTCCAGTTTAATAAAGCCATTTTTCTGCTGGCCCTCAAGACGCTGCCGCAGATTATCGCCTCCATCCTCGGACTGATCCTGATGTGCGCCCTGATGGCCCTTGCCCTGACCCACATTCTGCAGATGGACTTTATGACCGCCTATCTGGCCACCAGCCCCGGCGGGCTGGACACGGTGGCGATTATCGCCGCCGGCACCCGGGCGGACATGTCGTTTATTATGGCGCTACAGACGCTGCGGCTGTTTACCATTTTGCTGACCGGCCCGGCGATGGCGCGGGCTATCTCCCGCTATGCGCCGCGGCAATAAAAAGCCCCCCCCGCGGGGGGGGGGGGGGGCTGGGGATCAAAATTCGCTGCGGGCGAAACCGGTCATCTCTTTCAGACCCATTTCCCGGCCCAGGGCGGTCATCGGATGGACAACCACCAGGCCGCGAACGCTTTTCTTCAGCTTGCCCATATCGGCCTGCTCTTTTTTGGTAATCGCGCGGCGAAACGGCAGGCTCATCAGCTTCTGCGCCTCTTTGCTCAGCTTCTGGCTCTGGACGGAACGCAGACGTTCAATCTCCGTTTCCAGAGTGGCTTTTTCTTTTTCCAGTTCAGCGTATTTATCGGCGGCTTCCACCAGCGACAGCTCGGCCTGCTGGTGGCGGATGGCGTCGAGACGATCGCTCAGACGCTTGATTTCATTCTTTTCGACTTCTTTCATGGTGATTTGATCTGTTAATAAAGGGGCTTCATTCGCCTATAGTATGTGCCGTGACCGCTATTGTTGATAGCTATTTATCAAAAATTCGCCGTTTGTCGCCCGCGGAATGCAATATCATTTATCGCTAATAATTTGAATTTTATTAATATTCCGCCTAATACCCGTTCTAATTTCATTTCTGTGAAGCCTGTCGGCAGATAAGCACGTTTTCCTTAACCAACGCCGGTGAATTGGCTAATGCTTAATCAGATTATTCCCAAAAGGAGGACGTGATGGCAAAGATCGGCGACGGCGTACCACGTTTAATCGACAAAGCGGTTGATTTTATGGCTTCCAGTCAGGCGTTTATGGAGTATTTGAAAAAGTCTCCGCGTCTGCAGCATGTACCGCGAGACATTCCTCAGGATAAGGAAGCGTTGTTCCTGCAGCGTCTGGAATATTATCGTCAGCTTTACCGGCCGACCTGCGACCAGACGGAACCGGAATCAGAGCGTTGATTTCTGAAAGGCTTTTTTTAAGCTGATTCGTGAAATCAGCTCAGTCAGGGACAGCACCATCGTTGAGCGCACCATCTGCTGGTATCGCAGTTTCTGCATTGCCAGCAGTTCGGCATCGCTGTCATCAAATTGCGGCGTTGGCGGCAGGGCGGCGACGCAGTGCAGCTCGCCGAACGGACCGATAATTTCGTCGTCGGTAAAGCTGTACTCATTGCCGTCGTGGTTAAGCTCTTCGCGCAGGGCCATCAGCAGCTCGGCGTCTTCATATTCGGCACGACTTATCACCCCAAGGCCATAAATCAGCTTCAGGCGTACAGAGAGATCGCCGAGCGGCCCGCTGCCCTCCAGCAAGGGCTCGACGGCGTATTTCACCGCGTAGTCGTCTTTACGGAACACCTGAAGCACCAGAATATTGACCGCTTCCGTTAACAGCTCGACGGTGGCGATCAGGAAGCTTCGTACGGTTTTGCCAGCATTCAGACGCTCAAGCACACGGTTTTCAAATGCTTGTGTTTCTTCCATCATTGCCTGCATATCTGACAGGAGTCGTAATGGGCGCGACGTCGGCCGCGCCAGGTTGTGCATCATTTTTCCGCGTTGTAGTCGTTAACGGCCTCCGCGACGACATCACTTGCGGCATCCAGGCCGGAAATCTGCGCCAGCGCGGCCTGCGGCCCCTTGTCGGCGATCAGTGCCGCTAGCTCCTGCGCCTGCGGATCGTCTTCGCTACGGAAATGCATCGCCGCCGCAATCCCTTTCACCAGGTTGCGGTGCGGCAGCCCGTATTCCAGTGTACCCAGCAGCGGCTTAATTAAACGGTCGCCAGCGCTCAGTTTGCGCAGCGGCTGACGGCCAACGCGCTCAACATCGTCTTTCAGGTACGGGTTCTCGAAACGGCCAAGTATTTTCTGGATATAAGCCGCGTGCTTCTGCGGGTCAAAGGCGTAACGTTTGATCAGCACCGCGCCGCTCTCTTCCATCGCGCCCTGCACGACGGCACGAATTTTCTCGTCGAGGATCGCGTCGCGAATCGTCTGATGGCCCGCCAGTTTTCCGAGGTAGGCGGTTATAGCATGCCCGGTGTTCAAGGTGAAGAGCTTGCGTTCGACAAATGCCATCAGGTTATCAGTTAATTCCATTCCCGGGATAGTCGGCAGCGCGCCCTTGAACTGAGTCTTATCGACAATCCATTCGCTAAAGGTTTCCACGGTGACTTCCAGCGGGTCATGAGTGGCGGAAGCCGATGGCGGCACAATACGGTCAACGGCAGAGTCGACAAAGCCGATATGCGCTTCCACCCACGCTTTATCTTCTTCCGCCAGCGCGTTAAACACGTGGCCTTTTAACTGCGTGGTGCCGCGCACCATATTTTCGCAGGCGATGATGTTCAGGGGGCGTTCGGTGCCCTGCGCTTTGCGCTGCGCCAGCCCTTTGGCGATCGCTGGCGCGATGCGCTCGAGCACGACGGGACCGACGGCGGTGGTGACCAGATCCACTTCAGCGATCAGGTCCACAACCTCATCGCCGATGCTGCTGACGGCATTGACGCCGGAGACGGTGTCCACCTGCTCATTCTCACCGACGACGTGAACCTGATAGCTATGACGGGCATTCAGGGCATCAAGTACGGTCTGATTGACATCGGCAAACGTCAGTTCGATGCCCGCGTCGGCCAGCAATTTACCGATAAAGCCACGTCCGATATTACCTGCGCCAAAATGTAATGCTTTCATAGTATTAACCTTCAATTAATGTTTTCACCTGAGAGGGCTGGGGTGAGGCTTTTCCCCTCACCCAAACCCTCTCCCAAAGGGAGAGGGAATGGACTGCTTTGGTTATTTATTCAACAGTGCCAGAACTTCGTCGACGCTGGTGGTTTTCGCCAGGCGCTCAATCACGGTTTCGTCATCCAGGGCGTTAGTCAGGCTGGTGATAACCTGAATATGCTCGTTGTTGCGAGCCGCGATACCGATCACCAGGCGGGCGACATCGTCTTCATCTTCCCCGAAGCGCACGCCTTCCGGGTACTGGCAGAAGACGACGCCGGTTTTCAGCACACGGTCTTTCGCTTCGATGGTGCCGTGCGGTACCGCAATGGACTCGCCGAGATAGGTCGAGGTCAGTTTTTCGCGGTCCAGCATCGCCTGCACATATTCCGGCTCAACGTAACCGCCTTTCACCAGCTGCTCACCGGCGAAGCGAATCGCTTCTTCTTTGGTGGCTGCTTTGCGACCGAGGAAGATGTTATCCGCGCCCAGCTGGAACAGGTTGTTGTTAGTATCGTCAAAGCTGTCTTTCAGGCTATCGGTGACTTTGACTTCGTTGTCGATGTGGCGCTGGGCCGCGACCAGGCGCTCGGTCAGGCTGGTGTACAGACCGCTGTCGAGGAAGTTGGTCAGCGAAATATGCTGCGCCTGAGGCACCTGGCGCATGGCGCGCTCGGTAAGGTCGCGGTGGGTGATGACCAGGTCAACATCCGGCGGCAGGTTATTGATTGCGCTGTTGGTGACCGAGATGTTGCTCAGCCCGGCATCCTGCACTTTCTTGCGCAGTACCCCGGCGCCCATGGCGCTGGAACCCATCCCGGCGTCGCAGGCGACGATGATTTTACGCACATGGCTCAGGTCGTTGGTGACATTACCGGCCGCCAGCGGGCTGGCGCCTTTGGATTCTGCTTTCATGTCATGCATACGACGCGTTGCGGCTTCGATATCGTCTTCTTCTTTGACTTTGCTGGTCTTGAGCAGAACCGCAGAGACCACGAAGGAGACCGCCATCGCTGCGATAATCGCGGCGATGTTAGCGAAGTAGGCGCCTTTCGGCGTCATCGCCAGTACCGCCAGGATAGAGCCTGGGGAAGCCGGGGAAACCAGACCGCCATTAAGGATAGTCAGGGTGAAGACACCGGTCATCCCGCCGAGGATAACGGCCAGGATCAGGCGCGGGTTCATCAGCACGTACGGGAAGTAGATTTCATGGATACCACCCAGGAAGTGGATGATAGCCGCCCCGCCTGCAGACTGTTTTGCGCTGCCGCGGCCAAAGAACATGTACGCCAGCAGAACGCCCATCCCTGGACCCGGGTTAGCTTCAATCAGGAAGAAGATGGATTTACCCAGCTCGTGGGACTGCTGAATACCCAGCGGCGAGAAGATACCGTGGTTGATGGCGTTGTTAAGGAACAGGATTTTTGCCGGTTCGACGAAGATAGACGCCAGCGGCAGCATGTCGTGCGCCACCATAAAGTTAACGCCAGCCGCCAGAATTTTCGACAGAACTTCGACCGCCGGGCCGATGCCGAGGAAGGCCAGAATGGCGAGGATCATCCCGATGATGCCGGCGGAGAAGTTATTCACCAGCATTTCAAAACCGGATTTGATCTTACCGTCTACCCAGTTATCGAACTTCTTGATGCAGTAGCCGCCCAGCGGGCCGGCAATCATTGAGCCGAGGAACATCGGCATATCCGCGCCGACGATAACGCCCATGGTGGTGATCGCCCCGACCACGCCACCACGTTCGCCGCCGACTAATTTACCGCCGGTGTAACCGATCAGCAGCGGCAGCAGGTAGGTGATCATCGGACCGACCAGCTTCGCCAGCGTTTCGTTTGGCAACCACCCTGTCGGAATGAAAAGCGCGGTGATGATACCCCACGCGATAAACGCGCCGATATTCGGCATCACCATATTGCTGAGGAAACGACCAAAGCTTTGCACCTTGATCTTGATATCGGATGACATAAAACACCCCTTCTTCTGTTTTGCGTAGCGCGCAGGCTTAAAGCCCGAGGTTTGTTGTTAATGTGGCGGCAGAGGTAGCCGGGCCCTGATTGATAGTGCGAAATCTGGCACTGAATCGTTTAGCTGTCCAGCCAGCGCCCTTTTATGTGATTTGGATCACATGAATATAGGGGGCTAAGAGGGTTTTTTAGTGATGATGATCACAAAATTACTGTGTAAAAAAACAACACAGCGCCTTTTTAGCCGCTGATCTGCCTTTTTGTGTGATATTTGTCACATTTTTGTTTCGTGTTTTTGTTGTTTGTTTGTGATTTTGATCACAAAGAATTTCGCGAGGGGTTTACGCCGCTGTGATCTCGGCCCGGTTTTGCGGCCAGGGCGAGATGGCTCTGTAACTAAGCAACCTTAACTGCCGAATAACTTTTTTACGCCGGATGGCAAAAATGAAAGGCGTGAATTATGCTCAAAATAGCGGCCCGAATGTCAGTGGGTCGTGAATAAAATTCATATAAATTATTAGCGTAAAGCCGAGGGAATTATGTTTCTCAATTATTTTGCGCTGGGCGTTCTGATCTTCGTTTTTCTGGTCATTTTTTATGGGATTATCATTATTCACGATATTCCTTATTTGATCGCCAAAAAACGCAACCACCCTCATTCCGATGCTATTCATGTCGCCGGATGGGTCAGTCTTTTTACTCTCCACGTCATCTGGCCGTTTTTATGGATTTGGGCCACGTTGTACCAGCCTGAGCGCGGCTGGGGCATGCAGCATAAGGCGAATACGGCCCCTGACGAACCTGAAAAAGAGACCGATATACAACAGCTTCGCCAACGACTGAGCGACCTTGAACACCAGGTGGCGGCCATCCAGCGGCCGCAGTCCACCTCTGCGGCGGAGAAATAATCTATGGATCTGTTGATAATTTTGACCTACGTGGCCATCGCCTGGTCGATATTTAAAATCTTCAAAATACCGGTAAATAAATGGACGGTACCTACCGCGGCGCTGGGGGGCGTATTTATTGTTAGCGCGCTTATTTTATTAATGAACTATAACCACCCTTACACCTTTCTGGCGCAAAAGGCGGTGATATCTATTCCTATTACGCCGCAGGTTACCGGAGTGGTTAACAGCGTCACCGACAAAGCGAATCAGCGCGTCAAAAAGGGTGAGGTGCTTTTTACTATTGACCCGGCGCGCTATCAGGCGCGGGTCGACCGTCTGCAGGCCGACTTGGTGACGGCGCTGCACAGTATTAACACCCTCAAAGCGCAGCTCTCTGAAGCCCAGGCCAACACCACCCGCGTGTCGGCGGAACGCGATCGCTTATACAAGGACTATCAGCGCTACCTGAAAGGGAGCCAGGCGCGGGTGAACCCGTTCTCGGAAAGCGACATCGATAACGCCAGGCAGAATTACCTTGCCCAGGACGCGCTGGTCAAGGCGTCGGTGGCGGAGCAGGCGCAGATCCAGAGCCAGCTGGACAGCATGATCAACGGCGAGCAGTCGCAAGTGGCCAGCCTGCGCGCCCAGCTGGCGGAGGCGAAATATAATCTCGATCAGACCACCGTGCGGGCGCCAAGCGATGGGTATATCACCCAGGTGCTGATCCGTCCGGGGACCTATGCCGCCTCGCTGCCGCTGCGTCCGGTGATGGTGTTTATCCCCGAGCAAAAACGGCTGATCGTCGCCCAGTTTCGGCAAAATTCCCTGTTAAGGCTGGAGAAAGGCGACGACGCGGAAGCGGTGTTTAACGCCCTGCCCGGGCAGGTGTTCCACGGCAAACTGGTGAGTATTTTACCGGTGGTGCCGGGAGGAAGTTATCAGGCGCAAGGGGCGTTACAGTCGCTGACCGTGACGCCGGGCAGCGATGGCGTGCTGGCGACCATCGAGCTCGACCCCAATGCCGAAATTGATGCGCTGCCTGATGGTATCTACGCGCAGGTGGCGGTCTACTCCGACCATTTCGCCCACGTCTCGGTGATGCGTAAAGTGCTGCTGCGGATGACCAGCTGGATGCACTACCTCTATCTCGATCATTAATGCGATCGGCGGCAGGTTGAGCGGGACGCTCACCTGCCTTTTGTCCTGCCCTGAGCCATACTCATATCTTTGTTGGCGATAATTTGTTGGCGATAAGGAGCAGGCTATGAAACTGATCGGCAGCTACACCAGTCCCTTTGTGCGCAAAATATCGGTGATCCTGCTGGAAAAGCGCATCCCTTTTGAGTTTGTCAACGAATCCCCCTACAGCGAAAGCAACGGTGTGGCGCGCTATAACCCGCTGGGCAAGGTACCGGCGCTGGTGACGGACGACGGTGAGTGCTGGTTTGACTCCCCGGTTATCGCCCAGTATCTGGAGCTGCTGGGCGTGGCGCCGCCGATGATCCCCGCCGACCCCAGAGCCGCTCTCAGGATGCGCCAGCTAGAGGCGCTGGCGGATGGCGTGATGGAGGCCGCCCAGGCGCTGGTGCGTGAAAAGGCTCGCCCGGGCGCGCAACAGTCAGAGCAAGAACTGCTCCGCCAGCGGGAGAAAGTGGCTCGCGGTCTCGACAGGCTGGAAGCCTGCGCGGCAGACGGAATGCTGCGCGGCGACGAGGTTAATCTGGCGACCATTTCCACGGCCTGCGCCATTGCTTATCTGAACTTTCGCCGGGTCGCCCTCCGCGGGGGCGGGCGGCCGGCGCCGCCGGGGGGGCGGGGGGGGGGG
>NZ_GL882786.1:21664-23616 GCF_000195655.1 Klebsiella sp. MS 92-3 | reverse complement strand
CGCGCCGGGCTGGTGCGCCACCCGGCCGCAGTTGGTGAAGCTGGTGGATGCGTTGTTCCAGCGCGCCAGCTTTGCGCGCACTGAACCGCCGCGGACTTGACCCAGGCAGGTAACAGTTTGCGCAAGGAGGCGTTACAATCGCCGCTGATTGTTGACTCCCTCTCCCGTCGGGGGGGGGGGAAATAACTTACCGCCAGGCCCATTCATGACTACCGAAATTCGTGCGCTTTATACCCGGCTTCCGGCCATTGACCGCTTACTACGCGACCCCGCTTTTTCTCCCCTGCTGGCGCAGCACGGCCATTCGCAGGTGGTGGCGCAGCTGCGCCAGATGCTGGATGAGGCGCGGGAACAGATTAGCCAACGGCAGACGCTCCCTGACTGGAGCCATGACTGGCAGCACGCCTGTGAGCAGCGGCTCACCGCCGGCCAGCGGAGTGCCCTGCGTCCGGTGTTTAATCTCACCGGTACGGTATTGCATACCAATCTGGGGCGCGCCATCCAGGCGGAGTCGGCCGTGGAGGCGGTCGCCAGCGCGATGCGCGCGCCGGTGACGCTCGAATATGATCTCGACGACGCCGGGCGCGGCCATCGCGATCGCGCCATTGCCGATCTGCTGTGCCAGATCACCGGCGCGGAAGACGCCTGTATCGTGAACAACAACGCGGCGGCCGTTCTGCTGATGCTGGCGGCCACCGCCAGCGGTCGCGAAGTGGTGGTCTCTCGCGGCGAACTGGTGGAGATCGGCGGGGCATTTCGCATCCCCGACGTGATGCGCCAGGCGGGTTGCCAGCTGCACGAAGTGGGTACCACCAACCGCACCCATGCCAAAGATTATCGCCAGGCGGTGAATGACAATACCGCGCTGCTGATGAAGGTCCACACCAGCAACTACAGTATTGAGGGCTTTACCAAAGCCGTCGACGAAGCGGAGCTGGCGGCCATTGGCCGCGAACTGGATGTTCCGGTGGTAGCCGACCTGGGCAGCGGGTCGCTGGTGGATCTCAGTCAGTATGGCCTGCCAAAGGAGCCGATGCCGCAGGAGATGATCGCCGCCGGGGTGAGCCTGGTCAGTTTCTCCGGCGACAAGCTGCTCGGTGGCCCGCAGGCCGGGATTATCGTCGGCAAACGCGCGCTGATTGCCCAGCTGCAAAGCCACCCGCTGAAGCGGGCCCTGCGCGCCGATAAAATGACCCTCGCGGCGCTGGAGGCTACGCTGCGCCTCTATCAGCACCCGGAGGCGCTGAGGGAGAAATTGCCGACGCTGCGCCTGCTCACCCGTCCGGCGGAGGAGATCCGCCGGCTGGCTGAACGCCTGCAGCCTGACCTGGCGGCACACTATGCTGATTTTGCCGTCAGCGTGGCAGCCTGCCAGTCGCAGATTGGCAGCGGCTCGTTACCCGTCGACCGCCTGCCCAGCGCGGCGTTGACCTTTACCCCGCATGACGGCCGCGGTAGCCGGCTGGAGGCGCTGGCGGCCCGCTGGCGCGCGCTGCCGTGTCCGGTGATTGGCCGCATTTATGACGGTCGGCTCTGGCTGGACCTGCGCTGTCTGGAAGATGAAACCCGCTTTATGGAGATGTTGTTACGATGATTATTGCCACCGCTGGACATGTTGACCACGGCAAAACGACGCTGCTGCAGGCGATAACCGGCGTGAATGCCGATCGTTTGCCGGAGGAGAAAGCGCGGGGAATGACGATCGATCTCGGCTATGCCTACTGGCCGCAGCCGGACGGGCGGGTGCTGGGATTTATTGACGTTCCCGGGCACGAAAAGTTTTTGTCCAACATGCTGGCGGGGGTGGGCGGTATTGACCATGCGCTGCTGGTGGTGGCCTGCGATGACGGGGTGATGGCGCAAACCCGCGAACACCTGGCGATCCTGCAGCTGACCGGAAAGCCGACGCTGACCGTGGCGCTGACCAAAACGGACCGCGTGGCGGCCGCCCC
>NZ_GL882786.1:20326-21605 GCF_000195655.1 Klebsiella sp. MS 92-3 | reverse complement strand
CGGCCCGCGTGGCGGCCGCCAGGGTGGCGGAGGTTCAGGCAGAGGTCGAGCAGACCCTGGGCGAGCTGGGCTTTGACGCCGTCGCTTTCTTTCCCACCGCGGCGGCGGAAAACATCGGTATTGCGGAACTGCGCAGCCATCTGCTGCAGCTTGCGGAGCGCCCCCGCCCGCAGCAGCAGCGGTTTCGCCTGGCGCTGGACCGCGCTTTTACCGTCAAAGGCGCGGGGCTGGTGGTCACCGGGACGGCGCTCTCCGGCGAAGTACGGGTCGGGGATACCCTGTGGCTTACCGGCGTCAACACGCCGATGCGCGTCCGCAGCCTGCATGCCCAGAATCAAGCGGTTGAGCAGGCGCACGCCGGGCAGCGCATTGCGCTGAATATTGTCGGCGATGCGCAAAAAGAGGCAGTGCACCGCGGCGACTGGCTGCTCTCCTCACCACCGCCGGAGCCAGCAGAACGGGTGATTGTCGAGCTGCAGTGCCATACGCCGCTCAGCCAGTGGCAGCCGCTGCATATTCACCATGCTGCCAGCCACATTACCGGCCGGGTGTCGCTTCTTGAGGGCAACCTGGCGGAGCTGGTGCTGGATACTCCGCTGTGGCTGGCGGATAACGACCGGCTGGTGCTCCGCGATATCTCTGCTCGCTTGACGCTGGCGGGCGCACGGGTGGTGACGCTGGATCCTCCGCGTCGCGGCAAACGTAAACCGGAATATCTGCAGTGGCTGCACGCCCTGGCAGCGGTCGGCGCTGACAATGCGCAGGCGCTGGAGCTGCATCTGCAGCGGGATGCCGTCCGGCTTGAGCGCTTCGCCTGGGCGCGGCAGCTCAGCGAAGCCGGAATGGCGGCCCTGATCCAGCGACCGGACTATCTGCAGGCCGGACAGCGCCTGCTTAGCGCGCCGCTTGCCGCCCGCTGGCAGCGAAAATTGCTGGATGCCCTTGCGCGCTACCATGAGCAGCATCGAGACGAGCCGGGCCCTGGCCGGGAGCGCCTGCGCCGCATCGCGCTGCCGATGGAAGATGAAGCGCTGGTGCTGCTGCTGATTGAGCAGATGCGCGAGAGCGGCTTAGTCCACAGCCATCACGGCTGGCTGCATTTGCCGGAGCATAAAGCCGGGTTTACCGACGAGCAGCAGGCGGTCTGGCAGAAGGTGGAGACTCTGTTCGGCGACGATCCGTGGTGGGTGCGCGATCTTGCGCGCGAAGTCCATGTTGAAGAGTCCCTGATGCGCGCGGCGGGGCGGCGCCGCGGGCGGGGGGGGGGGGGGGGGGGGGG
>NZ_GL882786.1:7583-20280 GCF_000195655.1 Klebsiella sp. MS 92-3 | reverse complement strand
CCCCGGGGGCGGGGGGGGGGCGCGCGGGGGGGCGAGGCAGGGGATGATTACCGCGATCGTCAAGGATCGTTACTACCGCAACGATCGCATTGTGCAGTTCGCCCAGCGGGTGCGCGAGCTGGATCGGCTGCGCGGTTCAACCTGCGCGGCGGATTTCCGCGATACCTTAAACGTCGGGCGGAAGCTGGCGATCCAGATCCTGGAGTATTTCGATCGGATTGGCTTCACCCGCCGTCGCGGTAACGATCATATCCTGCGCGATAAGGCGTTGTTCCGGTAATCATTAACGTCGGCTCCCCGGCGGACTTCGTGCCGGGGAGCTGGCGAAAAGAACTTGTTAAAACCACTACGTGAGACCGCCGAAGCAATTTCGCGTGAGCTGGGTTTCACGGTGCGTGAAGCGTCAGGCAAATGACCACATCCTGCCGGCCATCTGACAAAAAACAGCGCTGATTCCATTCAGGATCAAAGCGCGGGCAGGGGATATTCTGGCACCCTGCGGTTTTATCCCCAGGGAGCAGAGGATGAACCAGTTTCTTATTGCCAATGCCCAGCGGTGCATCGGCTGTCGTACCTGCGAAGTGGCCTGCGCGGTGGCGCACCAGCAGGCGCAGGATGTCGCCGCCCTGTCGACGAACCATTTCGCGCCGCGTATCCGGGTGGTGAAAAGCGGTGACATATCGACGGCGATGGCCTGTCGGCAGTGCGAGGATGCGCCCTGCGCCAGCGTTTGCCCACAGGGGGCGATTCAGCGCGACAATGACGTCTGGTGGGTCGACCAGCGGCGCTGCATCGGCTGCAAAAGCTGCATGGTGGCCTGCCCGTACGGCGCGATGACCGTTACGGTAATGAACCAGCAGGCGCAGGCGTTGAAATGCGATCTATGCCATCACCGCGCCGAAGGCCCGGCCTGCGTGGCCGCCTGCCCGACGCAGGCGCTGCGGGTGATGGTTCCCGCGGAGCTGGAAGCGCTATGCGCGCAAAAACGCCAGCGGCTGGCGCTGGCGTGAATGGGGTCGCTGACGAACGTTACCCGCCCGCGGCGTCAGAGATTATGCTTCCTGTTCGCGCCAGGCAAATTCAACCTCTTCGGCGAGGATTTTCACTCCGGCTTCGATTTTTTGCGGGTCCGGTACATAGTTCATGCGCATACACTGGTGGGTGTGCGGCCACGGTTTATCCAGACCAGGGAAGAAGTAATCCCCCGGCACCATCAGCACGCCGCGCTTTTTCAGCCGCTGATACAGCAGCTCGGTGGAGATCGGCAGATCCTTAAACCACAGCCAGAGGAAGATTGCCCCCTCCGGTTTGTGAATAAGGCAGCGCTCCTCCGGCAGATAGCGGCGAATAATGGCGATGGTTTCCTGCACCCGCTGGTAATAGAAGGGCTTGATCACCGTCTCTGACAGGCGCAGCAGATCCTGTCGTTTAATCATTTCGCACATCATTGCCGGCCCGATGCCGCCAGGGGCGAGGCTAATAATGCCGTTCATGTTGCTGATGGCGGTGATGATTTTTTCGTTGGCGATGATAATCCCGCAGCGGCTGCCCGGCAGGCCCAGCTTGGACAGGCTCATACACAGCACGATGTTCGGATTCCACAGCGGTCGGGCGTCGCTAAAGATAATGCCCGGGAACGGTACACCGTAGGCGTTATCAATCACCAGCGGGACCCCGTGCTGATTCGCCAGCGCATCCAGTTTGATCAGCTCTTCATCAGTGATGACGTTGCCGGTCGGGTTGGTGGGGCGCGAGACGCAGATCATCCCGGTCTCTTCCGTCACCTGCAGATGCTCAAAATCAACATGGTACTTAAACTGGCCTTCCGGCAGCAGTTCGATGTTCGGCCGGGTGGCAACGAACAGATCCTCTTCCAGACCGGCATCGGCGTAGCCGATATATTCCGGCGTCAGTGGGAACAGTACCTTACGGGTGGTGCCATCTGCCCGACGGCCTGCAAACAGATTAAATAAGTAGAAAAATGCGCTCTGACTGCCGTTTGTTAGCGCAATATTCTGTGGTTCGATCTCCCAGCCCAGCTCGTCGCGCAGCATGTTCGCCAGCAGAGCCAGCAGCTCGCTTTTGCCCTGTGGACCATCATAATTACAAAGCGCATCAAGGGCTTTGCCATTATCCAGCATGTCGGCCAGCAGCTGCTGGAAGTAGTCATTCATTTCCGGGATCTGAGCGGGGTTGCCGCCGCCCAGCATAATAGCGCCCGGCGTGCGCAGACCGTCATTAAGGTCTTCCATCAAGCGGGTGATGCCTGAATGACGGGTGAATTTGTCGCCGAAAAGGGAAAATGTCATCGCGAATAGTCTATCGGTGGTTCTGGAAAGTGGCTAACCATAACGCCAGCGCTGGCGTGGTGCAAATCGGCGGGAGGAGGCGGGTTTTTATCTTTATCCTGTATATTGCTATTTTGTTAGCATTTTGTTCTAAATGGTGGCTCCCCGCAGGGCGGAGAGCCACCTGTGGATTACTGCTGCTGGCCGGCCCAGATGACCATCACTTTGTCTTCACCGCTCTCACGCACGAACCCGTAACCACGCGACATCGACAGCGTTGTCTGTTTGCCCATGCCGATTGCCGGATGGCGAGCGCGGAACTGGCCGATCTTCTGCCAGTGGGTAACGCTGCGGGCCGCCTTGCCGTTGACATCCTGCCAGTTCATCTCCGAGCGGGTACCCTGCAGCGGGTCCGAGCCGGTGGGGCCGAACGGGCGCGATGATTCGTCGCCATAGAAAATCTGCACGGCGCCAGGGGCCAGCAGCAGTAGCTCCGCCGCGGTGGTGCCGCCTTCGCGGAACAGCCGCGTATCGTGCGAGGAGAGGTAGCTCAGGACGTTAAAGCTCTGCAGCTTGTCCGCCATTTGCTGCCAGGTGAGGTCAATATTGGCCATACAGGTCGCCGCTTTCGCCGCCTGGTCCTGGTAGTCGAAATTGATCATCGCATCAAAACCGTGGCGATAATAATCGCTCTGCATCACTCCATGTCCCCACGCTTCGCCGGTCATCCAGAACGGCGCCGCATCCAGCGCTTTATCCGGATTGGCTTTCTTCCACTCTGCCAGCGCGGCGGTGGCCTGGGTTTTTAACTGCTGCCAGGCGTCCATCTCCACATGTTTGGCGGTATCGACGCGGAAGCCATCGATGCCGTAGTCACGTACCCACTGGCTCAGCCAGTGTGTCAGATAGTCGCGCGGCGTATAGCCCGGGATCGCTTTCGCTGCGGTGTCTGGTTTATGGCTATAGAAGTTCGGCAGGCCTGAGATCTCCTTCGATTCGGTTTTCAGGTCCGGCAGGAAGGCCAGCGACATGGTGAGATCGTCATAGCCCGGATTGTCGTAATCGCCGATATCGGTGCGGATCCACTTCTTACCCCACCATTTCTCCCACCCGGCTTTGTCGCTGAAGTTGATATAGTCGTTAAAGCTGTGCCAGGTCTGTCCCGCGCCCGGCTTCCAGTCCGTCCAGCGCTCGCCGAGAGTTTTTTTCAGCTCATCTCCTTGCAGATACAGGGAGCCGAACTGGAACTCCTGCATATCGGCCAGGGTGGCGTAGCCGGCATGGTTCATCACCACGTCGAACAGAATACGTATTCCGCGCTTATGCGCTTCATCCACCAGTCGGCGGAGATCCGCTTCGGTCCCCATGTTGGCGTCCAGTTTCGACCAGTCCTGGGTGTAATAGCCGTGGTAGGCGTAGTGAGGGAAATCGCCCTTCGTGCCGCCGCCGACCCAGCCGTGGATCTGCTCGAGCGGGGAGCTGATCCACAGGGCGTTAACTCCCATCTGCTGCAGATAATCCAGCTTGCTGGTTAATCCCTGCAGGTCGCCGCCGTGGAAGGTTCCGATCTCCTGCATGCCGTCTTTATGGCGACCATAGCTGTTGTCGTTGGCCGGGTTACCGTTTACGAAGCGATCGGTCAGGACGAAGTAGACGGTGGCATTGTGCCAGTCAAACGGCGCCGGGGCGGCCGTCTCGGCGCGCTCAAGCAGCAGTAGGCCATTGCTGCCGAAGGCGGGCTGCAGGGTGATTTTGCCGCCGCTGACGGTCGCGACATTACCGCTGTAGAAATCGCGGACCTTGCTGCCCTCGGCGAAGGTTTTGCTGACGTCGATGGTCAGAGGTTTTCCGTCCCACTTCGGACACTGGCGGATCTGCGGCGCCGCGGCGCTGGTCTCTTTTTCCTCCAGCGAAATCATCATCGTTGGCGTGCCGGAACGGGTATCCACCTCCAGGGTATACAGACCCTGGCGGAAGATGCGCCATTGCGGCGGTGTGCCGCGACAGGGCTCCATGGACAGCATCTGGTTGAGCTTAATGCCGCCGGAAGGCTGCCAGCACTGCTGGTCAAAATTTAGCTGCAGGGGACGTGTACCCTTCTCAACCACTTTCTGGCTGATGAATCGGCCGGTCCCTTCTTCGGTAAAAGCAGGAAAGTCGGTGGTAGTCCAGGCGGCAAAAGCCATCCCAGGCACGAATAACGTGGCAAGCGCAGCGAGTTTCATTGCGAGATCCTGTGAGCGGTTTTTATCTAGTGTGCCTTGTCGCCGCGCGGGTGAACTCCTCCTGACGCGCGTTTTACCAGGAGGATGAAAAGGGGTGAGTGACACCGCTCAAAAAATAGGCTAAAAATGAGACGAAGCTAGCATTTTCGCGCTGGCGATGCGCCGCAGAAACCGATTTCAGATGACAGCAATTCGGAATTGGACTATTTCTGTTGATGCCCTCAGTGCGTATTTTTGATACTATTAGCGATTCAGCTATCGTTTTTTTGTGAAAAACAAGGTGTTGGAATGCATATATCCGACCAGGAGACCTGATGATATCGAATCCCATACGACGATATGGGGCCGCCATACTTATGTTACTAACCTGCATCTTTTCAGGTAGTGTGTTGGCGACAACGCACACAGCAACAAAGAGTCATAAAGCCCCAACGGTAAAGAAGATAAGTAGTACTAAGGTAAGCAGTAAACAAGAGTATTCTCGCAATAGTGTAAAGAGCAGTTCACTTCCTGACTTGCGAAAATACCCTTCCGGGACACCAAGGAAAAAAGCGTTTCTCCGGACGGTCATGCCTTATATTACCAAGCAGAATCAGGCGATTACTGCGGATCGTAACTGGCTTATTTCCAAGCAGTACGATGCTCGCTGGTCACCGACTGAGAAGGCGCGCCTGAAGGATATCGCTTCCCGTTATAAGGTGAAGTGGTCAGGCAATACGCGTCATGTGCCCTGGAACGCGCTGCTTGAGCGTGTCGACATTATTCCGAACAGCATGGTGGCGACCATGGCGGCGGCGGAAAGTGGCTGGGGTACCTCCAGGCTGGCGCGCGAGAATAACAACCTGTTCGGCATGAAGTGCGGCGCCGGTCGCTGCCGCGGCGCGATGAAAGGTTACTCGCAGTTTGAGTCGGTAGAGCAGTCGGTGCAGGCTTACGTAACAAACCTGAACACCCACCCGGCCTATTCTTCTTTCCGCAAGTCGCGCCTGCAGCTGCGCAAGGCGGATCAGGAAGTAACTGCCAGCACCATGATCCATAAGCTGAAGGGGTATTCGACCAAAGGGTCGAGCTACAACAACTATCTCTTCGCGATGTATCAGGACAATCAGCGGCTCATCGCCGCCCATCTGTAATCCGGATGCCCGGCCTTGTCGCCGGGCATTTTTTTACCCTACAGCATCACCTCGCTGTGCCGATCGCGGTACTCCTTCGGCGTCACGTCGTACTCCTTCTTAAACACCGAATAGAAATATTGCAGCGATGGATAGCCGCACATCTGCGAAATCTCATTGATCGACAGACTAGTTGACACCAGCAGGCTGCGCGCCTTTTCCAGTTTTTCGCTGTGAATCACCGTGTGGATGGTCTCCCCGACCTCCTCTTTGAAGCGTTTTTCCAGATTAGAGCGAGAGATGCCCACGGCGTCGAGCACCTGTTCCACCTTGATGCCTTTGCAGGCATTGTTGCGAATGTAATGCATCGCCTGTATCACGGAGGGATCGTTTAACGACCGGTAGTCGGTGGATCGTCGCTCAACGACGCGCATCGGCGGGATCAGCTGGCGCTGCAGCGGGAGGGCCTCGTTATTCAACAGCCGGTGGAGTAATTTTGCCGCCTGATAACCCATCTGGCGGGTGCCCTGGGCGACAGAGGAGAGGGCGACGCGAGAGAGATAGCGGGTTAGCTCCTCGTTATCGATGCCGATAACGCACAGTTTCTCTGGCACCGGGATATGCAGTAGCTCGCAGGCCTGCAGGACGTGGCGGGCACGGGCGTCGGTGACGGCGATGATGCCGGTTTGCGGCGGCAGGGTTTGCAGCCAGTCGGCGAGCCGGTTTTGCGCGTGCTGCCAGTTCTCCGGCGCTGTCTCCAGCCCCTGGTAGACCACGCCGCGATACTTCTCCTTCGCGACCAGCTGGCAGAAGGCATACTCGCGCTCTCCCGCCCAGCGTTTCCCGCTGGAGGTGGGGAGTCCGTAAAACGCGAAGCGGTGCACCCCTTTTTCCTTCAAATGGAGAAAAGCGCTTTCCACCAGCGCGGCGTTGTCGGTGGCGATATAGTGGACCGGCGGGTACTGCTCTGGCTGATGATAAGATCCGCCGACGCCGACGATGGGCACGTGGACATCGGCCAGCAGCTTTTCGATTTCGGGATCGTCATAGTCGGCGATAACGCCATCGCCCAACCACTCTTTGATGTTTTCGATGCGTGCCCGAAAGTCCTCTTCAATAAAGATATCCCATTCCAACTGGGAGGCCTGCAGATACTCGCCGACACCTTCAACTACCTGGCGGTCATAAGCTTTGTTGGCGTTAAATAACAGCGTAATACGGTGACGCTTTTCAAACATAGATAATGTTCCTGCTCTAACCCCGGTCATACCCCTTCATTCAAGATGTTGCCGATGGCCTGACTTACCACTCATCCCGGCCACGTACGCCGGTACGCGGCCGGGGGCGCCGTCTGCAACCCGAATGATGTTGGGTATACACTACCGGCTAATGCCCGAGATATTTCAAGCGCCTTATGGCGAAGTTTGGCGGTAGCGCAAAGAATTCAGACATTCTTCAGAGAGTCTCTCCTTATGCGCGCCGCTTGGTGGCAGAGTCCATCCACACCGCCAGCAGCAAAATGGCGCCTTTAACGATATATTGCCAGAAGGTGGCGACGTCCATCATGCTCATACCGTTATCCAGGGCCGACATAATAAACGCCCCCATTACCGCCCCGGCGACGCTGCCGATGCCGCCCGCCAGGCTGGTGCCGCCGATGACGCAGGCGGCGATGGCGTCCAGTTCGGCGATATTGCCCGCCGAAGGCGACCCCGCGCCGAGCCGTGAGCTGAGGATTAGCCCGGCAATGGCGACCATCAGGCCGTTAATGGCAAACACCGCCAGCTTGGTACGCTCGACGTTAATCCCGGACAGACGGGCCGCCTCCAGGTTGCCGCCGATGGCGTAGATGCGGCGACCAAAGGCGGTGCGGGTGGCCATAAACAGGCCCGCCAGCAGCAGGGCGGCGAGGATCAGCACCGGGGTCGGTACGCCGCGATAGTCATTGAGCAGCCAGATTGCGCCCAGCACAATCACCGCGGTAATGGCCTGGCGGCCGACGGCGGCGGTGGAGGACGAGGTCGCCAGACCTAACGCCTGCCGGCGCATCCGCCCGCGCCACTGCCAGACGATAAACACCGCCATGCCGACAACGCCGATGCCGAAGCCGATGCCGTCTGGCAGGTAGCTTTGGCCGATCTGCGACATCGCCGGACTGGTGGGCGAGACGGTGGTCCCGTTGGTGATGCCGATCAGAATGCCGCGAAACGCCAGCATCCCGGCAAGGGTGACGATAAACGAGGGCACCTTGCGATAGGCTACCCACCATCCGTTCCACGCGCCGAGCAGCAGGCCCATCACCAGCGTCACCAGAATGGTGAGCGGCAGCGGCCAGCCGAGCCAGACGTCAAAGATCGCCGCAGCGCCGCCCAGCAGCCCCATCATCGAGCCAACGGACAAGTCGATTTCTGCCGAAATAATCACAAACACCATGCCGACGGCGAGGATGCCGGTGATGGCCGTCTGCCGCAGCAGGTTGGAGATATTGCGTGCGCTCAGGTAGGCGCCATCGGTAACCCAGGTGAAAAACAGCATAATGACGACGATGGCGGCGATCATCACGAAGACCTGGAGATTCAGCCCTTTTAGCGCCGGCAGGGCCGCGGGGGCGGTTGGGGTGAGTTTGATTTCAGACGACGTGTTCTTCGACATGGCGTTCGCTCCTCAGCGCGGCTTCCATCACCTGTTCCTGGGTCAGATGTTGATTAACCAAATTGGCTTTTAGTCTGCCTTCGTGCATGACCAGCACCCGATCGCTGAGACCGAGCACCTCGGGCAGTTCGGATGAAATGACAATGACCGCGATGCCCTGCTGCACCAGCTGGTTAATCAGTTTATAAATTTCATACTTCGCCCCGATATCGA
The DNA here is from genome assembly GCF_000195655.1 of Klebsiella sp. MS 92-3. NCBI lineage: Bacteria > Pseudomonadati > Pseudomonadota > Gammaproteobacteria > Enterobacterales > Enterobacteriaceae > Klebsiella > Klebsiella sp. MS 92-3. The sequence goes on along the minus strand of NZ_GL882786.1, from coordinate 11,790 downwards.
TGCCACGGGTGGGTTCGTCGAGGATCAGAATGCGCGGATTGAGCAGCAGACAGCGCGCCAGAATCGCCTTTTGCTGGTTGCCGCCGCTCAGACGGCCAATCGCCAACTCCGGCGAGGAGGTTTTAATTTTCAAACGCTGAATGGACTGCTGAATGCAGTGCTGCTCGGCGGCGTCGTCCAGGCTACTCATTGCGCCGGTGAACTGGTTGAGCGCCGCGAGGGTAATGTTTTTGCCCACCGCCATCACCGGCACGATGCCGTCTTTTTTGCGGTCTTCCGGCACCATGGCGATGCCGTGGGCAATGGCCTGCTGGCAGTTAGAGATGCTCACCGGCTGGCCATCAATAAAGATCTCCCCTTGCCAGCGCCCCGGCCAGACGCCGAACAGGCACTGTACCGCCTCGGTACGTCCGGCGCCGACCAGCCCGGCGATGCCGAGGATTTCTCCGCGACGCAGGGAAAATGAGACGTCATTGACCCGTTTAATATGGCGGTTTACCGGGTGCCAGGCGGTTAAATGTTCAACCCGCAGGATCTCCTCGCCGTGGGCGTGCGGCTCGCTGGGATAGAGCGCGGTGAGCTCGCGGCCGACCATCATAGTGATGATATCGTCTTCGCTCATGCCGCTGGCATCGCGGGTGCCGATGTGCTGGCCGTCGCGGATCACGCAGATCGTATCGGAGATCGCTTTGACCTCATTGAGCTTATGCGAGATATAGATGCAGGCGATATCGTGGTTTTGCAGATCGCGAACGATCGCCAGCAGCGTCGCGGTTTCTTGTTCGGTTAAGGAGGCGGTCGGTTCGTCGAGGATCAGCAGGCGAACCTGTTTATTCAGCGCCTTGGCGATCTCCACCAACTGCTGCTGACCAAGGCCGAGGTCGCCGACGCGGGTATCGGGCGAAATGGGCAGATTGACCTGCGCCAACAGCTTCTGACAGCGCAGCGTCATGGTTTCATAATCCAGCAGACCATGGCGGGATATCTCGGCGCCGAGGAAAATATTCTCCAGCACGGTGAGATGTTTCACCAGCGCCAGCTCCTGATGAATAATGGCGATGCCTTTGCGTTCGGTATCGCGAATATGGTTTGCCTGCAGCGTTTCGCCGGCAAAAATAATCTCGCCCTCATAGCTTCCGTGCGGATAGATACCGCACAGCACCTTCATCAGCGTCGATTTCCCCGACCCATTTTCACCGCATAACGAGACCACCTCGCCTGCGTTCAGGCGCAGGCTGACGTTATCCACGGCTTTAACAGCGCCGAAGGTTTTGGTGATGTTCTTCATTTCGAGTAGCCAGGTCATAAAGACTCCGCAACAGTGATATCCGGCGGGATGAAAATGACGCCCCGCAGCGGGGCGTCAGCCATTACAGTTCACTCTTTTTATGGAAACCGTCTTTAATCACCGTGGCGTCGATATTCTCTTTATTCACCTCAATTGGCGTTAACAGGCGCGAAGGGACGTCTTTTAAGCCGTTATTCAGCGTGGTATCGGCCTTCGGCTGCTTATCGTTACCCAGCTCAACGGCGATTTCAGCGGCGTTGGTGGCCAGGGTGGTTATCGGTTTATAGACGGTCATCGTCTGGGTACCGGAAATAATGCGCTTCACGCCCGCCAGGTCAGCATCCTGACCGGAGATCGCCACTTTGCCGGCCAGCCCCTGGGCGGTTAAGGCCTGGATGGCGCCGCCGGCGGTGGCGTCATTGGAGGCGACCACGGCATCGATCTTGTTATTATTCGCCGTTAGCGCGTTTTCCATTATTTTCAGCGCGTTCTCCGGCAGCCAGCCGTCAACCCACTGATCGCCGACAATCTTAATTTTGCCATCATCGACATACGGCTTGAGAACCTTCATCTGTCCGGCGCGGAACAGTTTAGCGTTATTATCCACCGGCGAACCGCCCATCAGGAAATAATTACCCTGCGGCACTTTGTCGACCAGACTTTGCGCCTGCATTTCACCAACTTTTTCATTATCGAAAGATATATAGAAATCAATGTCGGCATTATTAATCATACGGTCATAGGCCAGGACTTTAATACCTTCCTGCTTGGCTTCTTTAATAACGTTACTGAGTACCTGGCCGTTATAAGGAATAATGACTAACACATCGACGCCGCGGTTGATCATGTTTTCAATTTGCGACATCTGCGTTTCTTCATTGCCATTAGCGGACTGGACAAAAACTTTGGCGCCTAAGGATTCCGCTTTATTGACGAAAATATCACGGTCTTTCTGCCAGCGCTCCAGACGCAGATCGTCGATGGCCATGCCAATCTTCACTTCTTTCGCCATCCCCGCCATGCTGGCGAGCAGGAGGGAGCTGGCGCAAAGCGTAAGGCAAAGGTTCTTTATCTTCATAATAACGATACCTTTTTTGTAAGGGTAGGTAAGACGAACGGAAAATAATGTTTGATACATGAGGTTGCGGATACGTTACAGATTCTTAACGCGGAAAGCAGGGCTGGCAATTACCGGTTCTTATTTTGCCGTTATGAAATTTCGTTTAATGTGCAAATTATGACGGCGATCGTATTTTATTCATGCACGCTCTTATTATTGCACTGGACTGTCTCTGACAGAGCGGCGCAACGGCGACTGGATATTATTTTTGCGAGCTGGCGCACGTTTGTGGATTCTCTCAATGGCGGTGTGAAATAACGTAATTGAGGAAAATGAAAGCGAAATTCTATATTGGCTTAAACCCGTCATACTTCAAGTTGTAGGTGGGTTGGTGACATTCGTTGCTCCGCCCCTGGTTACCGGGGACTTGCGCTCCTGCCGCCTTCCTGCAACTCGAATTATTTAGGGTATCTGATTGGTTATTCGCCGCATCTCTGAATATGGAGTTCTCTATGCAGACCTATTTCGATCAACTCGATCGCGTTCGTTACGAAGGCCCGAAATCCACTAACCCGCTGGCTTTCCGTCATTACAACCCGGATGAACTGGTGCTGGGCAAACGGATGGAAGATCATCTGCGTTTTGCGGCCTGTTACTGGCACACCTTCTGCTGGAATGGCGCCGATATGTTTGGCGTGGGCTCCTTTGATCGTCCCTGGCAGCAGCCTGGCGACGCCCTGGAGATGGCCAAACGCAAAGCCGATGTGGCGTTCGAATTCTTCCATAAACTCAACGTGCCTTACTACTGCTTCCACGACGTTGACGTCTCGCCGGAAGGCGCTTCGCTCAAGGAGTACAGCAATAACTTCGCCCGGATGGTCGAGGTGCTGGCTGAGAAACAGCAGCAGAGCGGCGTGAAGCTTCTGTGGGGGACCGCAAACTGCTTTACCAACCCGCGCTACGGCGCCGGCGCGGCCACCAACCCGGATCCGGAAGTATTTAGCTGGGCGGCCACCCAGGTGGTCACCGCCATGAATGCCACCCATCAACTGGGCGGTGAAAACTATGTGCTGTGGGGCGGTCGCGAGGGCTATGAAACCCTGCTGAATACCGACCTGCGCCAGGAGCGTGAGCAGATTGGCCGCTTTATGCAGCTGGTGGTGGAGCATAAGCATAAAATCGGCTTTAAAGGCACGCTGCTGATTGAGCCCAAACCGCAGGAGCCGACCAAGCATCAGTATGACTATGATGCCTCTACCGTTTACGGCTTCCTCAAACAGTTTGGTCTGGAAAAAGAGATTAAACTGAATATTGAAGCTAACCATGCCACGCTCGCCGGCCATTCGTTCCATCATGAAATTGCGACGGCCATTGCGCTGGGGCTGTTCGGCTCCGTTGACGCCAACCGCGGCGATCCGCAGCTGGGCTGGGATACCGACCAGTTCCCGAACAGCGTCGAAGAGAACGCGCTGGTGATGTATGAAATCCTCAAAGCGGGCGGCTTCACCACCGGCGGGCTCAACTTTGATGCGAAAGTGCGCCGGCAGAGCACCGACAAATACGATCTGTTCTATGGTCATATTGGCGCGATGGATACCATGGCGCTATCGCTGAAGGTCGCGGCGCGGATGATTGAGGACGGCGAACTGGATAAGCGCGTGGCCAGACGCTACGCCGGCTGGAACGGTGAGCTGGGGCAGCAGATCCTTAACGGGCAGATGACCCTGAGCGATATTGCCCAGTATGCCGCTCAGCATCAGCTGGCGCCGCAGCATCGCAGCGGCCAGCAGGAACAACTGGAAAACCTGGTCAACCATTATCTGTTTGACAAGTAATCATACGGCGGCGCCCGGGGGGAG
>NZ_GL882786.1:0-7454 GCF_000195655.1 Klebsiella sp. MS 92-3 | reverse complement strand
GCGTTTAAGGAGAGGGAGTATGTATATCGGCATCGATCTGGGGACGTCGGGCGTCAAAGCCATTCTGCTCAATGAGCAGGGTGAGGTAGTGGCATCGCATACCGAAAAACTCACCGTCTCGCGTCCGCATCCGCTGTGGTCGGAGCAAGATCCCGAACAGTGGTGGCTGGCGACGGACACGGCGATGAAAGCCCTGGGCGCGCAGCATAGCCTGCGCGACGTGAAGGCGCTGGGCATTGCCGGGCAGATGCACGGCGCCACCCTACTGGATAAATCGTTACAGGTGCTGCGTCCGGCCATTTTATGGAATGACGGCCGCTGCGCCGAAGAGTGCCAGCTGCTGGAAGACAAAGTCAGCGCTTCCAGGCAGATCACCGGCAACCTGATGATGCCGGGCTTTACGGCGCCGAAGCTCTTATGGGTACAGCGGCACGAGGCGGCAGTGTTCAGCCAGGTCGATAAAGTGCTGCTGCCCAAGGATTATCTGCGCCTGCGCATGACCGGCGAGCTCGCCAGCGATATGTCTGACGCCGCCGGCACGATGTGGCTGGACGTCGCCCGGCGCGACTGGAGCGACGAGATGCTCGCCGCCTGCGATCTCAGTCGGGATGCGATGCCAGCGCTGTTCGAAGGCAGCGACGTCACCGGGCAACTGCGACCTGAGGTGGCGCAGGCGTGGAATATGCCGCCGGCGCTGGTGGTGGGCGGCGGGGGCGACAACGCCGCGGGCGCGGTCGGGGTCGGCATGGCCGATGCCGGTCAGGCGATGCTGTCGCTGGGCACCTCAGGCGTCTACTTCGCCGTCAGTGAAGGGTTCCTTAGCAAACCCGAAAGCGCGGTGCACAGCTTCTGCCATGCCCTGCCGGGCCGCTGGCATTTGATGTCGGTGATGCTCAGCGCGGCCTCCTGTCTGGACTGGGCGGCAAAATTAACCGGTCTCGCCAGCGTGCCGGCGCTGATCGCGGCGGCGCAGACGGCGGATGAAAGCGCCGGTCCGGTGTGGTTCCTGCCCTATCTGTCGGGCGAACGCACGCCGCACAACAACCCGCAGGCCAAGGGCGTCTTTTTTGGCCTGACGCATCAGCATGGGCCGGCAGAGCTGGCGCGGGCGGTGCTGGAAGGGGTGGGCTATGCGCTGGCGGATGGTATGGACGTGGTGCACGCCTGCGGCATCAAGCCGCAGAGCATCACGCTTATCGGCGGCGGGGCGCGCAGCGCTTACTGGCGGCAAATGCTGGCGGATATCAGCGGCCTGCAGCTCGATTACCGTACCGGGGGCGATGTTGGCCCGGCGCTGGGGGCGGCCAGGCTGGCGCAGCTGGCGGTTCACGACGAGGCAGACCGCCCCGGGCTGCTGAAGCCGCTGCCGCTTGAACAAGCCCATCGCCCAGACGATCGCCGTGTGGCCCACTATGCGCCGCAGCGGGAAACCTTCCGCCAGATTTATCAGCAACTGAAACCGCTGATGTCTTAGCCTCAGTCCGTCCGGCAGCGCCGGGCGGATTCCCTTCCTGAATGTCCCGGCTACATCCATCCATAAATGCGTATTTATTTATTCCGAAATCTCCGCTTTGTCGTACGTAATCTGAGGCATCGCCGAGGGAGTCGGTCATAATCAGCCCCTGTCGACCAGGGAGGTGAGATGATCACAAAACGCAATATTGCCAGGGGGATGATGGCGACAGGATCGCTGGTTTATCTGCTCGGTATCTGGCGGACCTGCCCGCTGTTCAGCGGCAAAGGGTATTTTCTCGGCGTGCTGGTGATGGGGATGTTTGCTGTTCTCGCCCATCAGCGCGCCAGTCAGTGGCAGGAACAGGACGACGGTTTTATTGCCTTATGCCGGCTGGTGCTGCTGCTATCGGTCGGCCTGCTGCTGGTCGGCGCCTGGTATGTACCGGCAGACTGGCATGAAAAAGCCGTCTATATCGCGGCATGGTTTGTCTGCTTATATGGCGCATCGGCAACCCCCGAACGGACCCGCATCGCCCGCGCGATGCAAAAAACGGAATAAGCGCCGCCCCGAGGCGCGTAAAAGGTAAAAAGTGATGGAAAACAAGCACGCGACGTATTCTCCTGCGTTTCATTTGATCTCCTGGATTGCCCTGATCGGCGGCATTGTCACCTATCTGGTGGGGCTGTGGAATGCCGATATGCAGTTGAATGAGAAAGGCTATTATTTTGCCGTCCTGGTACTGGGGCTGTTTGCCGCGGCATCTTATCAAAAGACGGTGCGCGATAAGTATGAAGCCATTCCGACCACCGCGCTGTACTACACCACCTGTCTGGTGGTCTTCGTTATCGCTGTAGGTCTGCTGGTTATCGGACTGTGGAATGCCACTCTGCTGCTCAGCGAGAAAGGGTTCTATGGGCTGGCGTATTTTTTGAGCCTGTTTGGCGCTGTTGCGGTACAGAAAAACGTGCGTGATGTCTGGGACCCGACGCGCTTACGGGAACCTCTCAGCGTGACGGAAGAGGGGCCTGAGACGTAAGTCGGGCCCCTCCGGGCGGCGGACCGTTAGCTGACCAGCCGGCGGCTATCAATCCGCTGCACCAGGCCTGACAGCAGCAGGCTGCCGAGCAGGGCGGCGCTAAATATCCACACAATATCCAGCAGCGGCCAGCGGGATAGCTCCAGATGGCTGGCGCGCAGCGCATGCACTATCAGGGCATGAAAGCCGTAGATCCCCAGCGAATGTCGCGCAATGCAGGCGATACCGGGCAGGGGACGCGCGTTAAGCCAGTTTTTGGCCAGCGTCAGCAGGGTGACCGCGCAAACAAACACCGCCGGTCCGCAGTAGAGATACCAGGTGTCGCCGAAGTCTCCGCGCCAGCGCAGCTCATGCAGCGTGCCGCGGGAAATGACCCACACGGCGGCGATGAACAGCGCGGCGCAGAGCGGTGTTAGCCATTTTTTATCGGTGTCCAGGGTGCCAATGGCTCTGCCCAGCACGCCGTAGAGCACGTAGTAGAAGGTGTCGCCGTTGATATAGAGGTTGACTGGCAGCCACTCAATCCCGGCGGCTTTAACGCTGACCATATTGGGGTTGGCCAGAATGCCGAGGATCGCCATCAGCGCCAGCAGCATTGTGCTACTGGTGGACTTAACCTGAAGCAGCGGCGAGAGCAGGTAGATGACGGTGATAGCAAAGAAAAACCACAGGTGGTAGAAGACGGGCTTCTGCAGCAAATTCTTTAACGACAGCTCGACGTTGATATGGGTAAACAGCGTGATATACAGCAGAGATAGCGCGCTATAGAACGCAATGCACAGGCCAATCCGCCAGAAATGGCGCGGCTGGGCGCTGCGTTCCCCAAAAAAGAGGTAGCCCGAGATCATAAAAAACAGCGGCACGCTGACGCGGGAGGCGGAATTGAGCAGATTGGCGATATCCCATTGCAGCAGGGTAATCGCATGGGGGTGAGTGATATACCAGCTGGTGCTGTGGATCATCACCACCATCATGCAGGCGATGCCGCGCAGGTTGGTGATCCAGTGTATCTTTTCTTGCATCAGTCCCTCAATGTCTGCTGGCGAAATAAGATATGACCTGCCCGGTTTCCCGGTGTCGCAATAGATTAGTCTGAGTTTTCGGTCACAGACTTGTCGCAGTTTCATGATATTCGCAAAATACCTGTAATACTGAATCTTTAGGATAACAACTTGCTAACAAGGCGGTGGAGGAGAACGTGGTGAAAGGTGTTGTTTCCGTCATGCTGGTGCTGCTCCTCGCGGGCTGCAGCGAGACCGTCTCCCCGCCGACGCAAAAAGCGCAGCGCGCTCGTATTACGCCGCAAACCACGCTCAATATGGCGCAGCTTTGCAAGGATCAGGCGGCTATCCGCTATAACACGCAAACGCAGCTCGTTGACGTGAACCACTTTGAACAATTCCAGGCGAGCTATGAGCTTTCTGGCCGTACCGGCAAGAATGAGCGTTTCATCTGTTCCTTTGACCCGGACGGCCAGTTTATGCATCTTTCGATGCGCTGAATCGACCCCGCCTGGCGTAAATTTCGTCCGTTTTCCTGAAACAACGCCGTTTCGTACTGTATATCTCGCAGCCAGCGGGTATACTGACTCCTTCCTTTAAATCCACACGTATCCAGCACGAAATCATATGCAAAAGTTTGATACCAGGACCTTCCAGGGCCTGATCCTGACCTTACAGGATTACTGGGCTCGTCAGGGCTGCACCATTGTTCAACCACTGGACATGGAAGTCGGCGCCGGCACCTCTCACCCGATGACCTGCCTGCGCGCGTTAGGACCGGAGCCGATGGCGACCGCCTACGTGCAGCCTTCCCGTCGTCCAACCGATGGCCGCTATGGCGAAAACCCGAACCGTTTACAGCACTACTATCAGTTCCAGGTGGTGATTAAACCCTCTCCGGACAACATCCAGGAGCTGTACCTCGGGTCGCTGAAAGAGCTGGGTATGGACCCGACTATCCACGACATTCGCTTTGTCGAAGACAACTGGGAAAACCCGACGCTGGGCGCCTGGGGTCTGGGCTGGGAAGTGTGGCTCAACGGCATGGAAGTGACGCAGTTCACCTACTTCCAGCAGGTCGGCGGCCTCGAGTGTAAGCCGGTGACCGGAGAGATCACCTACGGTCTGGAGCGTCTGGCGATGTACATCCAGGGTGTGGACAGCGTCTATGACCTGGTCTGGAGCGATGGCCCGTTGGGGAAAACCACCTACGGCGACGTGTTCCACCAGAACGAAGTGGAGCAGTCCACCTATAACTTCGAATATGCCGACGTCGACTTCCTGTTCACCTGCTTCGAACAGTATGAGAAAGAGGCCCAGCAGCTGCTGGCGCTGGAGACCCCGCTGCCGCTGCCGGCCTACGAGCGTATTCTGAAAGCGGCTCACAGCTTCAACCTGCTGGATGCGCGTAAAGCCATCTCCGTCACCGAGCGTCAGCGCTATATCCTGCGCATTCGCACCCTGACTAAAGCAGTGGCGGAAGCGTACTACGCTTCCCGTGAAGCGCTCGGCTTCCCGATGTGCAACAAGAATAAATAAGAGGCGGCCATGTCTGAGAATACTTTTCTGGTGGAAATCGGCACTGAAGAGCTGCCACCAAAAGCGCTGCGCAGCCTGGCGGAATCTTTTGCTGCGAATGTGACCGCGGAGCTGGATAACGCTGGCCTTGCGCACGGTAAAGTGGAATGGTTTGCCGCCCCGCGTCGTCTGGCGCTGAAGGTGGCCAACCTGGCGGCGGCGCAAGCCGATCGCGAAGTGGAAAAACGCGGCCCGGCTATTGCCCAGGCGTTCGATGCCGAAGGCAAGCCAAGCAAAGCGGCCGAAGGCTGGGCGCGCGGCTGCGGTATCACCGTCGATCAGGCCGAACGTCTGACCACGGACAAAGGCGAGTGGTTGCTGTATCGCGCCCATGTGAAGGGTGAAAGCACCGAAGCGCTGCTGCCGAACATGATTGCCAGCTCGCTGGCGAAGCTACCGATCCCGAAACTGATGCGCTGGGGCGCGTCTGACGTCCACTTCGTGCGTCCGGTACACACGGTGACTTTGCTGCTGGGTGACAAAGTGATCCCGGCCACTATCCTCGGTATTCCGTCCGATCGCGTGATTCGCGGCCATCGCTTTATGGGCGAGCCGGAGTTCACCATCGACCATGCCGACCAGTACCCGCAGATCCTGCTGGAGCGCGGTAAAGTCATTGCCGATTACGAACAGCGTAAAGCCAAAATCAAAGCCGATGCGGAAGAGGCGGCGCGTAAGATTGGCGGTCAAGCCGATCTGAGCGAAAGCCTGCTGGAAGAAGTCACCTCGCTGGTGGAATGGCCGGTGGTACTGACGGCGAAGTTCGAAGAAAAATTCCTCGCGGTGCCGTCTGAAGCGCTGGTTTACACCATGAAGGGCGACCAGAAGTACTTCCCGGTCTACGACAACGCCGGTAAGCTGCTGCCGAACTTTATCTTCGTCGCTAACATCGAGTCGAAAGACCCGCAGCAGATCATCTCCGGTAACGAGAAGGTAGTCCGTCCGCGTCTGGCCGATGCCGAGTTCTTCTTCAACACCGACCGTAAAAAACGTCTGGAAGACAACCTGCCGCGTCTGGAAACCGTGCTGTTCCAGCAGCAGCTGGGGACGTTGCGCGACAAGACCGATCGCATTCAGGCGCTGGCGGGCTGGATTGCCGAGCAGATTGGCGCTGACGTGAACCACGCGACCCGCGCGGGCCTGCTGTCCAAGTGCGACCTGATGACCAACATGGTCTTCGAGTTCACCGACACCCAGGGCGTGATGGGGATGCACTACGCGCGCCATGATGGCGAAGCGGAAGATGTGGCCGTGGCGCTGAACGAACAGTATCAGCCGCGCTTTGCCGGCGACGCGCTGCCGTCTAACCCGGTGGCCTGCGCGGTGGCGATTGCCGATAAGATGGACACCCTGGCGGGTATCTTCGGTATCGGCCAGCACCCGAAAGGCGATAAAGACCCGTTTGCGCTGCGCCGCGCCGCGCTGGGCGTCCTGCGTATTATCGTCGAGAAGAACCTGAATCTCGATCTGCAAACGCTGACTGAAGAGGCGGTGCGTCTGTACGGTGAGAAGCTGACCAACGCCAACGTGGTTGATGACGTGATCGACTTTATGCTGGGCCGCTTCCGCGCCTGGTATCAGGACGAAGGCTACGGTGTCGACACTATCCAGGCGGTACTGGCGCGTCGTCCAACCCGCCCGGCGGATTTCGATGCGCGTATGAAGGCGGTATCGCACTTCCGTACTCTGGAAGAGTCCTCCGCGCTGGCGGCGGCGAACAAGCGTGTCTCCAACATCCTGGCGAAATCCGACGAAACGCTGAACGACATCGTTCACGCTTCGGTGCTGAAAGAAGCGGCGGAAATTAAGCTGGCGGGCAATCTGGTGGTGCTGCGCGACAAGCTGCAGCCGTACTTCGCCGCAGGCCGCTATCAGGATGCGCTGATTGAGCTGGCTGCGCTGCGCGAGCCGGTGGATGAGTTCTTCGAGAACGTGATGGTTAACGCTGAAGACAAAGATGTTCGCATCAACCGTCTGACGCTGCTGTCCAAACTGCGCGAGCTGTTCCTGCAGGTAGCGGATATTTCTCTGCTGCAGTAAGCGTATCGGAAATAATAAAAGACCTGCCTCAGGGCAGGGTTTTTTATACGTGAAATATAAATAGGTGAACCGCTAATAATTCTGTCATTGATATCTTCATTATTTTCATTCATCGATAAGAAATGTTTAGGAATATATAAACATAATTCCGCGAGGTATTTACGCTAGAATGGCGGCGGGTGCTTGAGACTGTGTGTCTCAGGTATTCAGCGGGAGACAGACAGAGAAAAGCCCCACCTGATAGTAATCAAAGTGAGGCTCCCCTATGCATGAACACCATAAGAGTAGCCTCTTACTTGTTGAAAATCAACACGGTGTATGGGTCCACCACATATTGCAATTT
>NZ_GL882785.1:10660-26212 GCF_000195655.1 Klebsiella sp. MS 92-3 | reverse complement strand
CGGTCTGCGTTTCGCAATCCGTGAAGGCGGCCGTACCGTTGGCGCGGGCGTTGTAGCTAAAGTTCTGGGCTAATTCGTTAGCTTTGAATTAAAAAGGGCGCTTCGGCGCCCTTTTTGCTGTCTGTCATTCAGCGAAAAACGGATTTTTGCTGGCTATTCATATCGTGCGTTGCGGCGGATAATGAGCAAATGGTCTATTGTAATCATAACCATTCTCATTTAATATTGTGCATAAATTGAACGGGAGTTTCTATGTACGTTTGTTTGTGCAATGGCGTCAGCGATAAAAAAATTCGTCAGGTTGTGCGCCAGTTTCAACCGCAATCTTTTCAGCAATTACGTAAGTTTGTTCCCGTGGGAAATCAATGCGGTAAGTGTGTTCGTGCCGCGCGTGAAGTGATGGAAGATGAATTAACCACCATGCCGGAATTCAAAGAAATCGCCTGAAGTCCACGCTTCTCTTTTGACATCCCTATAGGCCGGACTACGCTTCAATGAGTGGAAGCGGAGGGACTATATAATGAAAGGTGATGTCAAAATCATAAGTTATCTCAATAAATTATTGGGAAATGAGCTAGTCGCAATTAATCAGTACTTTCTTCATGCGAGAATGTTTAAAAATTGGGGCCTGATGCGCCTCAACGATATTGAGTACCACGAATCCATCGACGAAATGAAGCACGCCGATAAGTATATCGAGCGTATTCTTTTTCTCGAAGGTATCCCTAATCTGCAGGATCTCGGCAAACTTGGCATCGGTGAAGATGTGGAAGAGATGCTGCGGTCCGATTTGAGGCTGGAGCTGGAAGGGGCGCAAAATTTGCGTGAGGCTATTGCCTATGCCGACAGCGTCCATGACTACGTCAGCCGCGATATGATGATTGAGATCCTGGCGGATGAAGAAGGCCATATCGACTGGCTGGAAACCGAACTCGATTTGATTGGCAAAATCGGTCTGCAAAATTACCTGCAGTCGCAGATCAAAGTGTCAGACTAGCCAGCGTCTGCCACCCGCACCAAAAACCCGCGGCCGCCAGGAATGGCCCAAACGGCAGCGGGTTGCTTCTTCTCCATTTGCTCCTCCCGCCGCAACTGGCGTATAAACCTGCTCCTGCCCACGCTATGCCGGCGAGTAGCGAGGCAACCAGGACCAACTGCGGCAGTAACCGCCAGCCATGCCAGGCGCCGAGGGCGGCAAGATATTTTATATCTCCATAACCCAATCCTTCATAGCCGCGGATACCGCGGTATAGCCAGTAAATCGCAGCCAAAGAGAGATAGCCCGCTATCGCCCCCCAGACGGCATCATGCAGCTGGTGCGGCGCCAGACAGAGATAAAAAAGTAAACCACTCCACAGCAGGGGACAGGTGTAACGGTCAGGCAACAGACCGTGGCGCAGATCCTGGTGGCATAATGCCACGGTCAAACCGCTATAGCACAGCAAGAAGGGGAGGGCGGCGAGCATAGTTGACCCCGCAATGATCGATGAACATTGCGTCACTATGCTCATCCTCTCCCGTTCGGCACAAAAGGCATTTTCCGGGAATGGATCCCACAATCCGCACTCTTACTCCGCATTGCAGCCCCGTACAGCGCGCTAACGCGAAGGCGCGCAAATCCTGGTGATGATTTTCTAAACAGCACTTGCGTCGCGCCAGAATTTGCGTATAATGCGCGGGCCTGTCAAAGTTGACGGCCGGTTCAATATGAACCCTGGTAATCGCATTTGGGTTATCAAACAATGTCCCCAATCGGGGGACTATGTAAGAACGGTTACACTCTCCCATCAATCGTAATGGGTATGAGGAGTAATCATTTCGTCTATAAAATAATTGGAGCTCTGGTCTCATGCAGAACCAAAGAATCCGTATCCGCCTGAAAGCGTTTGATCATCGTCTGATCGATCAATCAACCGCGGAAATCGTCGAGACTGCTAAGCGCACTGGTGCGCAAGTCCGTGGTCCGATCCCGCTGCCGACCCGCAAAGAGCGCTTTACCGTTCTGATCTCCCCGCACGTCAACAAAGACGCGCGTGACCAGTACGAAATTCGCACTCACAAGCGTCTGGTTGACATCGTTGAGCCAACTGAAAAAACCGTTGATGCTCTGATGCGTCTGGATCTGGCTGCCGGTGTAGACGTGCAGATCAGCCTGGGTTAATCAGGTCATCGAGCGATTGAGAGGTTGAAACAATGATTGGTTTAGTCGGTAAAAAAGTGGGCATGACCCGCATCTTCACTGAAGATGGCGTTTCTATCCCAGTAACCGTAATCGAAGTTGAAGCAAACCGTGTTACTCAGGTTAAAGACCTGGCTAACGATGGCTACCGCGCAATCCAGGTTACCACCGGTGCTAAAAAAGCTAACCGTGTAACCAAGCCGGAAGCGGGTCACTTCGCTAAAGCTGGCGTTGAAGCTGGCCGTGGTCTGTGGGAATTCCGTCTGGCTGACGGCGAAGAATTCACCGTAGGTCAGAACATTAGCGTTGAACTGTTTGCTGACGTTAAAAAAGTTGACGTAACCGGTACCTCTAAAGGTAAAGGTTTTGCTGGTACCGTTAAGCGCTGGAACTTCCGTACCCAGGACGCTACTCACGGTAACTCCTTGTCCCACCGCGTTCCGGGTTCTATCGGTCAGAACCAGACTCCGGGCAAAGTGTTCAAAGGCAAGAAAATGGCAGGTCAGCTGGGTAATGAGCGTGTAACCGTTCAGAGCCTGGACGTAGTACGTGTTGACGCTGAGCGCAACCTGCTGCTGGTTAAAGGTGCTGTCCCGGGTGCGACCGGTAGCGACCTGATCGTTAAACCAGCTGTGAAGGCGTGAGGAGATAGCAATGGAATTAGTATTGAAAGACGCGCAGAGCGCGCTGACTGTTTCCGAAACTACCTTCGGTCGTGATTTCAACGAAGCGCTGGTTCACCAGGTTGTTGTTGCTTATGCAGCCGGTGCGCGTCAGGGCACTCGTGCTCAGAAGACTCGTGCTGAAATCACTGGCTCCGGTAAAAAACCGTGGCGCCAGAAAGGTACCGGCCGTGCGCGTTCTGGTTCTATCAAGAGCCCGATCTGGCGTTCCGGTGGCGTGACCTTCGCTGCTCGTCCGCAGGACCACAGTCAAAAAGTTAACAAGAAGATGTACCGCGGCGCGCTGAAAAGCATTCTGTCCGAACTGGTACGTCAGGATCGTCTGATCGTTGTCGAGAAGTTCTCTGTTGAAGCGCCGAAAACTAAGCTGCTGGCACAGAAACTGAAAGACATGGCTCTGGAAGATGTGCTGATCATCACCGGTGAGCTGGACGAGAACCTGTTCCTGGCCGCACGTAACCTGCATAAGGTTGACGTACGTGATGCGAACGGTATCGACCCGGTTAGCCTGATCGCCTTCGACAAAGTCGTAATGACTGCTGATGCTGTTAAGCAAGTTGAGGAGATGCTGGCATGATTCGTGAAGAACGTCTGCTGAAGGTGCTGCGCGCACCGCACGTTTCTGAAAAAGCGTCTACTGCGATGGAAAAAACAAACACCATCGTTCTCAAAGTTGCTAAAGACGCGACCAAAGCAGAAATCAAAGCTGCTGTGCAGAAACTGTTTGAAGTCGAAGTCGAAGTCGTTAACACCCTGGTTGTTAAAGGGAAAGTTAAACGTCACGGACAGCGTATCGGTCGTCGTAGCGACTGGAAAAAAGCTTACGTCACCCTGAAAGAAGGCCAGAATCTGGACTTCGTTGGCGGCGCTGAGTAAGTCGGAGGAGTAATACAATGGCAGTTGTTAAATGTAAACCGACATCTCCGGGTCGTCGCCACGTCGTTAAAGTGGTTAACCCAGAGCTGCACAAGGGCAAACCTTTTGCTCCGTTGCTGGAAAAAAACAGCAAATCCGGTGGTCGTAACAACAATGGCCGTATCACCACCCGTCATATCGGTGGTGGCCACAAGCAGGCTTACCGTATTGTTGACTTCAAACGCAACAAAGATGGTATCCCGGCAGTTGTTGAACGTCTTGAGTACGATCCGAACCGCTCCGCGAACATCGCGCTGGTTCTGTACAAAGACGGCGAGCGCCGTTACATCCTGGCCCCGAAAGGCCTGAAAGCTGGCGACCAGATTCAGTCTGGCGTTGATGCTGCAATCAAAGCAGGCAACACCCTGCCGATGCGCAATATCCCGGTTGGTTCTACCGTTCATAACGTAGAAATGAAACCAGGTAAAGGCGGTCAGCTGGCTCGTTCCGCTGGTACTTACGTTCAGATCGTTGCTCGTGACGGTGCTTATGTCACCCTGCGTCTGCGTTCTGGTGAAATGCGTAAAGTCGAAGCAGACTGCCGCGCGACTCTGGGCGAAGTTGGCAATGCTGAGCATATGCTGCGCGTTCTGGGTAAAGCAGGTGCTGCACGCTGGCGTGGTGTTCGTCCTACCGTTCGCGGTACTGCGATGAACCCAGTAGACCACCCACATGGTGGTGGTGAAGGTCGTAACTTTGGTAAGCACCCGGTATCCCCGTGGGGCCTGCAGACCAAAGGTAAGAAGACCCGCAGCAACAAGCGTACTGATAAATTCATCGTACGTCGCCGTAGCAAATAATTTTAGAGGATAAGCCATGCCACGTTCTCTCAAGAAAGGTCCTTTTATTGACCTGCACTTGCTGAAGAAGGTAGAGAAAGCGGTGGAAAGCGGAGACAAGAAGCCCCTGCGCACTTGGTCCCGTCGTTCAACGATCTTTCCTAACATGATCGGTTTGACCATCGCTGTCCATAATGGTCGTCAGCACGTTCCAGTATTTGTTTCCGACGAAATGGTCGGTCACAAACTGGGTGAATTCGCACCGACTCGTACTTATCGCGGCCACGCTGCTGATAAAAAAGCGAAGAAGAAATAAGGTAGGAGGAAGAGATGGAAACTTTAGCTCAACATCGCCATGCTCGTTCTTCTGCTCAGAAGGTTCGCCTTGTAGCTGACCTGATTCGCGGTAAGAAAGTGTCGCAGGCCCTGGATATTCTGACCTACACCAACAAAAAAGCTGCTGTACTGGTCAAGAAGGTACTGGAATCTGCCATTGCTAACGCTGAACACAACGATGGCGCTGACATTGATGATCTGAAAGTTGCGAAAATTTTCGTAGACGAAGGCCCGAGCATGAAGCGCATTATGCCGCGTGCTAAAGGTCGTGCAGATCGCATCCTGAAGCGCACCAGCCACATCACTGTGGTTGTGTCCGATCGCTGAGACTCTGGAGACTAGCAATGGGTCAGAAAGTACATCCTAATGGTATTCGCCTGGGTATTGTCAAACCATGGAACTCTACCTGGTTCGCGAACACCAAAGAATTCGCTGACAACCTGGACAGCGATTTTAAAGTACGTCAGTTCCTGACTAAAGAACTGGCTAAAGCGTCTGTATCTCGCATCGTTATCGAGCGTCCGGCTAAGAGCATCCGTGTGACCATTCACACCGCTCGCCCGGGTATCGTTATCGGTAAGAAAGGCGAAGACGTAGAAAAACTGCGCAAGGTCGTAGCGGATATCGCTGGCGTACCTGCACAGATCAATATCGCCGAAGTTCGTAAACCTGAACTGGACGCAAAACTGGTTGCTGACAGCATCACTTCTCAGCTGGAACGTCGCGTTATGTTCCGTCGTGCGATGAAGCGTGCTGTACAGAACGCAATGCGTCTGGGCGCTAAAGGTATCAAAGTTGAAGTTAGCGGCCGTCTGGGCGGCGCGGAAATCGCACGTACCGAATGGTACCGTGAAGGTCGCGTACCGCTGCACACTCTGCGTGCTGACATCGACTACAACACCTCTGAAGCGCACACCACTTACGGTGTAATCGGCGTTAAGGTATGGATCTTCAAAGGTGAGATCCTGGGTGGTATGGCTGCTGTTGAACAACCGGAACCGGCTGCTCAACCTAAAAAGCAGCAGCGTAAAGGCCGTAAATAAGGAGCGTCGCTGATGTTACAACCAAAGCGTACAAAATTCCGTAAAGTGCACAAAGGCCGCAACCGTGGTCTGGCGCAGGGTACGGATGTTAGCTTCGGCACTTTCGGTCTGAAAGCTGTTGGCCGTGGTCGTCTGACTGCACGTCAGATCGAAGCAGCACGTCGTGCTATGACCCGTGCAGTTAAGCGTCAAGGTAAGATCTGGATCCGTGTATTCCCGGACAAACCGATCACCGAGAAGCCGCTGGAAGTTCGTATGGGTAAAGGTAAAGGTAACGTGGAGTACTGGGTTGCCTTGATTCAGCCGGGTAAAGTCCTGTATGAAATGGACGGTGTACCGGAAGAGCTGGCCCGTGAAGCATTCGGCCTGGCAGCAGCGAAACTGCCGATCAAAACCACCTTTGTAACTAAGACGGTGATGTAATGAAAGCAAAAGAGCTGCGTGAAAAAAGCGTTGAAGAGCTGAACGCTGAGCTGCTGAACCTGCTGCGTGAGCAGTTCAACCTGCGCATGCAGGCTGCAAGTGGCCAGCTGCAACAGACTCATCTGCTGAAGCAAGTGCGTCGTGATGTTGCACGCGTTAAGACTTTACTGACTCAGAAGGCGGGTGCGTAATGACCGATAAAATCCGTACTCTGCAAGGTCGCGTAGTTAGCGACAAAATGGAGAAATCCATTGTTGTTGCTATCGAACGTATGGTGAAACACCCGGTTTACGGTAAATTCATCAAACGTACGACCAAACTGCACGTACATGACGAGAACAACGAATGCGGTATCGGCGACAAGGTTGAAATCCGCGAATGCCGTCCGCTGTCCAAGACTAAGTCCTGGACGCTGGTTCGCGTTGTAGAGAAAGCGGTTCTGTAATAGAGTACGCATTCTCGATACGGATAAACGGCTCAGCGATGAGCCGTTTATTTTTTCTACCCATATCTGGTTTGTGGTGTTATAATGCCGCGCCCTCGATATGGGGCTTTTTAACGACCCTAATTTTCGGGTCTCAGTAGTAGTTGACATTAGCGGAGCACTAAAATGATCCAAGAACAGACTATGCTGAACGTCGCCGACAACTCCGGTGCACGTCGCGTAATGTGTATCAAGGTTCTGGGTGGCTCGCACCGTCGCTACGCAGGCGTAGGCGACATCATCAAGATCACCATCAAAGAAGCAATTCCGCGTGGTAAGGTCAAAAAAGGTGATGTGCTGAAGGCGGTAGTGGTGCGCACCAAGAAGGGTGTTCGTCGCCCGGACGGTTCTGTCATTCGCTTCGATGGTAATGCATGCGTTATTCTGAACAATAACAGCGAGCAGCCTATCGGTACGCGTATTTTTGGGCCGGTAACTCGTGAACTTCGTACCGAGAAGTTCATGAAAATTATCTCTCTGGCACCAGAAGTACTCTAAGGAGCGAATCATGGCAGCGAAAATCCGTCGTGATGACGAAGTTATCGTGTTAACCGGTAAAGATAAAGGTAAGCGCGGTAAAGTTAAGAATGTCCTGTCTTCCGGCAAGGTCATTGTTGAAGGTATCAACCTGGTTAAGAAACACCAGAAGCCGGTTCCGGCTCTGAACCAACCAGGCGGCATCGTTGAAAAAGAAGCTGCAATTCAGGTTTCTAACGTTGCAATCTTCAATGCGGCAACCGGCAAGGCTGACCGTGTAGGCTTTAGATTCGAAGACGGTAAAAAAGTCCGTTTCTTCAAGTCTAACAGCGAAACTATCAAGTAATTTGGAGTAGTACGATGGCGAAACTGCATGATTACTACAAAGACGAAGTAGTTAAGAAACTCATGACTGAGTTTAACTACAATTCTGTCATGCAAGTCCCTCGGGTCGAGAAGATCACCCTGAACATGGGTGTTGGTGAAGCGATCGCTGACAAGAAACTGCTGGATAACGCAGCAGCTGACCTGGCAGCAATCTCCGGTCAAAAACCGCTGATCACCAAAGCACGCAAATCAGTTGCAGGCTTCAAAATCCGTCAGGGCTATCCGATCGGCTGTAAAGTAACTCTGCGTGGCGAACGCATGTGGGAGTTCTTTGAGCGCCTGATCACTATTGCTGTACCGCGTATTCGTGACTTCCGCGGCCTGTCCGCTAAGTCTTTCGACGGTCGTGGCAACTACAGCATGGGTGTCCGTGAGCAGATCATCTTCCCAGAAATCGACTACGATAAAGTCGACCGCGTTCGTGGTTTGGATATTACCATTACCACTACTGCGAAATCTGACGAAGAAGGCCGTGCTCTGCTGGCTGCCTTTGACTTCCCGTTCCGCAAGTAAGGTAGGGTTACTTAATGGCTAAGCAATCAATGAAAGCACGCGAAGTAAAGCGCGTGGCTTTAGCTGATAAATTCTTCGCTAAACGCGCTGAACTGAAAGCTATCATCTCTGATGTGAACGCAACCGACGAAGATCGTTGGAATGCCGTTCTCAAGCTGCAGACTCTGCCGCGTGATTCCAGCCCGTCTCGTCAGCGTAACCGCTGCCGTCAAACAGGTCGTCCGCATGGTTTCCTGCGGAAGTTCGGGTTGAGCCGTATTAAGGTCCGTGAAGCCGCTATGCGCGGTGAAATCCCGGGTCTGAAAAAGGCTAGCTGGTAATTGTCACCAATTGAATCACGGGAGTAAAGACAGATGAGCATGCAAGATCCGATCGCGGATATGCTGACCCGTATCCGTAACGGTCAGGCCGCGAACAAAGCTGCGGTCACCATGCCTTCCTCCAAGCTGAAAGTGGCAATCGCCAACGTGCTGAAGGAAGAAGGTTTTATCGAAGATTTTAAAGTTGAAGGCGACACCAAGCCTGAACTGGAACTTACTCTCAAGTATTTCCAGGGCAAAGCTGTTGTAGAAAGCATTCAGCGTGTCAGCCGCCCAGGTCTGCGCATCTATAAGAAAAAAGATGAGCTGCCGAAAGTTATGGCCGGTCTGGGTATCGCAGTTGTTTCTACCTCTAAAGGTGTTATGACTGATCGTGCAGCGCGCCAGGCTGGTCTTGGTGGCGAAATTATCTGCTACGTAGCCTAATCGGAGGAAAAAATGTCTCGTGTTGCTAAAGCACCGGTCGTTGTTCCTGCCGGCGTTGATGTAAAAATCAACGGTCAGGTTATTACGATCAAAGGTAAAAACGGCGAGCTGACTCGTACTCTCAACGATGCTGTTGAAGTTAAACATGCAGATAATGCACTGACCTTCGGTCCGCGTGATGGTTACGCAGACGGTTGGGCTCAGGCTGGTACCGCGCGTGCCCTGCTGAACTCAATGGTTATCGGTGTTACCGAAGGCTTCACTAAGAAGCTGCAGCTGGTTGGTGTAGGTTATCGTGCAGCGGTCAAAGGGAATGTAGTAAACCTGGCTTTAGGTTTCTCTCACCCGGTTGATCATCAGCTGCCTGCGGGTATCACTGCAGAATGTCCGACTCAGACTGAAATCGTGCTGAAAGGCGCTGATAAGCAGGTGATCGGCCAGGTTGCAGCAGATCTGCGCGCCTACCGTCGTCCTGAGCCTTACAAAGGCAAGGGTGTTCGTTACGCCGACGAAGTCGTGCGTACCAAAGAGGCTAAGAAGAAGTAAGGTAACACTATGGATAAGAAATCTGCTCGTATCCGTCGTGCGACCCGCGCACGCCGCAAGCTCCAGGAGCTGGGCGCAACTCGCCTGGTGGTACATCGTACCCCGCGTCACATTTACGCACAGGTAATTGCACCGAATGGTTCTGAAGTTCTGGTAGCTGCTTCTACTGTAGAAAAAGCTATCGCTGAACAACTGAAGTACACCGGTAACAAAGACGCTGCAGCAGCTGTGGGTAAAGCTGTCGCTGAACGCGCTCTGGAAAAAGGCATCAAAGATGTTTCCTTTGACCGTTCCGGGTTCCAATATCATGGTCGTGTCCAGGCACTGGCAGATGCTGCCCGTGAAGCTGGCCTTCAGTTCTAAGGTAGAGGTGTAAGATGGCTCACATCGAAAAACAAGCTGGCGAACTGCAGGAAAAGCTGATCGCGGTAAACCGCGTATCTAAAACCGTTAAAGGTGGTCGTATTTTCTCCTTCACAGCTCTGACTGTAGTAGGCGATGGTAACGGTCGCGTTGGTTTTGGTTACGGTAAAGCGCGTGAAGTTCCAGCAGCGATCCAGAAAGCGATGGAAAAAGCCCGTCGCAATATGATTAACGTCGCGCTGAACCACGGCACCCTGCAGCACCCGGTTAAGGGTACTCACACGGGTTCTCGTGTATTCATGCAGCCGGCTTCCGAAGGTACCGGTATCATCGCCGGTGGTGCAATGCGCGCCGTTCTGGAAGTCGCTGGGGTTCGTAACGTTCTGGCTAAAGCGTATGGTTCCACTAACCCGATTAACGTGGTTCGTGCAACTATCGACGGTCTGGAAAACATGAAGTCCCCGGATATGGTCGCTGCCAAGCGTGGTAAATCCGTTGAAGAAATTCTGGGGAAATAAACCATGGCAAAGACTATTAAAATTACTCAAACCCGCAGTGCAATCGGTCGTCTGCCGAAACACAAGGCAACGCTGCTTGGCCTGGGTCTGCGTCGTATTGGTCACACCGTAGAGCGCGAGGATACTCCTGCTGTTCGTGGTATGGTCAACGCGGTTTCCTTCATGGTTAAAGTTGAGGAGTAAGAGATGCGTTTAAATACTCTGTCTCCGGCCGAAGGCTCCAAAAAGGCGGGTAAACGCCTGGGTCGTGGTATCGGTTCTGGCCTCGGTAAAACCGGTGGTCGTGGTCACAAAGGTCAGAAATCTCGTTCTGGCGGTGGCGTACGTCGCGGTTTCGAGGGTGGTCAGATGCCTCTGTACCGTCGTCTGCCGAAATTCGGCTTCACTTCTCGTAAAGCGATGATCACCGCAGAGATCCGTCTCTCCGATCTGGCTCACGTAGAAGGCGATGTAGTAGACCTGAACGCGCTGAAAGCGGCTAACATTATCGGTGTCCAGATCGAGTTCGCGAAAGTGATCCTGTCTGGTGAGGTAACTCGTCCGGTAACTGTTCGTGGCCTGCGTGTGACTAAAGGTGCTCGTGCTGCTATCGAAGCTGCTGGCGGTAAAATTGAGGAATAAGTAGCAGATGGCTAAACAACCGGGATTAGATTTTCAAAGTGCCAAAGGTGGCCTTGGCGAACTGAAACGCAGACTTCTGTTTGTGGTCGGTGCGCTGATAGTGTTCCGTATTGGCTCTTTTATTCCGATCCCTGGTATTGATGCCGCTGTACTTGCCAAACTGCTTGAGCAACAGCGAGGCACCATCATTGAAATGTTCAACATGTTCTCTGGTGGTGCTCTCAGCCGTGCTTCTATCTTTGCGCTGGGGATTATGCCGTACATTTCGGCCTCGATCATCGTGCAGCTGCTGACGGTGGTTTATCAACCGCTGGCGGAACTGAAGAAAGAAGGGGAGTCTGGTCGTCGTAAGATCAGCCAGTACACCCGCTACGGTACTCTGGTGCTGGCGATATTCCAGTCGATCGGTATTGCTACCGGTCTGCCGAATATGCCTGGTATGCAAGGCCTGGTGATTAATCCAGGCTTTGCATTCTATTTCACCGCTGTTGTCAGTCTGGTCACAGGGACTATGTTCCTGATGTGGCTCGGCGAACAGATCACTGAACGTGGTATCGGTAACGGTATCTCGATCATTATCTTCGCCGGTATCGTTGCGGGACTCCCGCCGGCCATCGCCCATACTATCGAGCAAGCGCGTCAAGGCGACCTGCACTTCCTCCTGTTGCTGTTGGTTGCAGTATTAGTATTTGCAGTGACCTTCTTTGTTGTATTCGTTGAGCGTGGTCAACGCCGCATTGTGGTAAACTACGCGAAACGTCAACAGGGTCGTCGTGTCTATGCTGCACAGAGCACACATTTACCGCTGAAAGTGAATATGGCGGGGGTAATCCCGGCAATCTTCGCTTCCAGTATTATACTGTTCCCGGCAACCATCACGTCATGGTTCGGGGGTGGTACTGGTTGGAACTGGCTGACAACAATTTCGCTGTATTTGCAGCCTGGGCAACCGCTTTATGTGTTACTCTATGCGTCTGCAATCATCTTCTTCTGTTTCTTCTACACGGCGTTGGTTTTCAACCCGCGTGAAACAGCAGATAACCTGAAGAAGTCCGGTGCATTTGTACCAGGAATTCGTCCGGGAGAGCAAACGGCGAAGTATATCGATAAAGTGATGACTCGCCTGACTCTGGTTGGTGCGTTGTACATTACTTTTATCTGCCTGATCCCGGAGTTCATGCGTGACGCGATGAAAGTGCCGTTCTACTTCGGTGGGACCTCGCTGCTTATCGTTGTTGTCGTGATTATGGACTTTATGGCTCAAGTGCAAACTCTGATGATGTCCAGTCAGTATGAGTCTGCATTGAAGAAGGCGAACCTGAAAGGCTACGGCCGTTAAAACTGGTCGCCCGAGAAGTTACGGAGAGTAAAAATGAAAGTTCGTGCTTCCGTCAAGAAATTATGCCGTAACTGCAAAATCGTTAAGCGTGATGGTGTCATCCGTGTGATTTGCAGTGCCGAGCCGAAGCATAAACAGCGCCAAGGCTGATTTTTTCGCATATTTTTCTTGCAAAGTTGGATTGAGCTGGCTAGATTAGCCAGCCAATCTTTTGTATGTCTGTACGTTTCCATTTGAGTATCCTGAAAACGGGCTTTTCAGCATGGTGCGTACATATTAAATAGTAGGAGTGCATAGTGGCCCGTATAGCAGGCATTAACATTCCTGATCACAAACATACCGTTATCGCTTTAACCGCTATTTTCGGTATCGGCAAAACCCGTTCTAAAGCCATCTGCGCTGAAACGGGCATCGCTGAAAATGTTAAGATCAGTGAGCTGTCTGAAGAACAAATTGATATTCTGCGTGAAGCAGTAGGTAAATTTGTCGTTGAAGGTGATCTGCGCCGTGAAATCACCCTGAGCATCAAGCGTCTGATGGACCTTGGTTGCTACCGTGGTTTGCGTCATCGTCGTGGTCTCCCGGTTCGCGGTCAGCGTACCAAGACCAACGCACGTACCCGTAAGGGTCCGCGTAAACCGATCAAGAAATAATCGGGGTGATTGAATAATGGCAAAGGCACCAATTCGTGCACGTAAGCGTGTAAGAAAACAAGTCTCTGACGGCGTGGCTCATATCCATGCTTCTTTTAACAACACCATCGTTACCATCACTGATCGTCAGGGTAACGCACTGGGTTGGGCAACAGCCGGTGGTTCCGGTTTCCGTGGTTCTCGCAAATCCACTCCGTTCGCAGCTCAGGTTGCAGCAGAGCGTTGCGCAGAAGCCGTAAAAGAATACGGCATCAAGAATCTGGAAGTTATGGTCAAAGGTCCGGGTCCGGGTCGCGAATCTACCATTCGTGCACTGAACGCCGCTGGTTTCCGCATCACTAATATTACTGATGTGACTCCGATCCCTCATAACGGTTGTCGTCCGCCGAAAAAACGTCGCGTATAACGCTGCGTTTTCCAGGTTAGTTGGAGAAAGAAAATGGCAAGATATTTGGGTCCTAAGCTCAAGCTGAGCCGTCGTGAGGGCACCGACTTATTCCTTAAGTCTGGCGTTCGCGCGATCGATACCAAGTGTAAAATTGAACAAGCTCCTGGCCAGCACGGTGCGCGTAAGCCGCGTCTGTCTGACTATGGTGTGCAGTTGCGTGAAAAGCAAAAAGTTCGCCGTATGTACGGTGTGCTGGAGCGTCAGTTCCGTAACTACTATAAAGAAGCAGCACGTCTGAAAGGCAACACCGGTGAAAACCTGTTGGCTCTGCTGGAAGGTCGTCTGGACAACGTTGTATACCGTATGGGCTTCGGCGCCACTCGTGCTGAAGCACGCCAGCTGGTTAGCCACAAAGCGATTATGGTAAACGGTCGTGTTGTTAACATCGCTTCTTATCAGGTTAAAGCGAATGACGTTGTCAGCATTCGTGAGAAAGCGAAAAAGCAATCTCGCGTGAAAGCCGCTCTGGAGCTGGCTGAGCAGCGTGAAAAGCCAACCTGGCTGGAAGTTGATGCTGGCAAGATGGAAGGTACGTTCAAGCGTCAGCCGGAGCGTTCTGATCTGTCTGCGGACATTAACGAACACCTGATCGTCGAGCTTTACTCCAAGTAAAGCTTAGTACCAAAGAGAGGACACAATGCAGGGTTCTGTGACAGAGTTTCTAAAACCGCGCCTGGTCGATATCGAGCAAGTGAGTTCGACGCACGCCAAGGTGACCCTTGAGCCTTTAGAGCGTGGCTTCGGCCATACTCTGGGTAACGCACTGCGCCGTATTCTGCTCTCATCGATGCCGGGTTGCGCGGTGACCGAGGTTGAGATTGATGGTGTACTGCACGAGTACAGCACCAAAGAAGGCGTTCAGGAAGACATCCTTGAAATCCTGCTCAACCTGAAAGGGCTGGCGGTGAGAGTTCAGGGTAAAGATGAAGTCATCCTTACTTTGAATAAATCTGGCATTGGCCCTGTGACCGCAGCCGACATTACCCACGACGGTGATGTCGAAATCGTCAAGCCGCAGCACGTGATTTGCCACCTGACTGATGAGAACGCTGCTATTAGCATGCGTATCAAAGTTCAGCGCGGTCGCGGTTATGTGCCGGCTTCTGCCCGAATTCATTCGGAAGAAGATGAGCGCCCAATCGGCCGTCTGCTGGTCGACGCCTGCTACAGCCCTGTAGAGCGTATTGCCTACAATGTTGAAGCTGCGCGTGTAGAACAGCGTACCGACCTGGACAAGCTGGTCATCGAAATGGAAACCAACGGCACAATCGATCCTGAAGAGGCGATTCGTCGTGCGGCAACCATCCTGGCTGAACAACTGGAAGCTTTTGTTGACCTACGTGATGTACGTCAGCCAGAAGTGAAAGAAGAGAAACCAGAATTCGATCCGATCCTGCTGCGCCCTGTTGACGATCTGGAATTGACTGTCCGCTCTGCTAACTGCCTCAAGGCAGAAGCTATCCACTATATCGGTGATCTGGTACAGCGTACCGAGGTTGAGTTGCTGAAAACGCCGAACCTGGGTAAAAAATCTCTTACTGAGATTAAAGACGTGCTGGCTTCCCGTGGACTGTCTCTGGGCATGCGCCTGGAAAACTGGCCACCAGCAAGCATTGCTGACGAGTAACCGGATCACAGGTTAAGGTTTTACTGAGAAGGATAAGGTCATGCGCCATCGTAAGAGTGGTCGTCAACTGAACCGCAACAGCAGCCATCGCCAGGCTATGTTCCGTAACATGGCAGGTTCGCTGGTTCGTCATGAAATCATCAAGACGACCCTGCCGAAAGCGAAAGAACTGCGTCGCGTAGTTGAGCCGCTGATTACTCTTGCCAAGACTGATAGCGTTGCTAATCGTCGTCTGGCATTCGCCCGCACTCGTGATAACGAGATCGTGGCAAAACTGTTTAACGAGCTGGGCCCGCGTTTCGCGAGCCGCGCCGGTGGTTACACTCGCATTCTGAAGTGTGGCTTCCGTGCAGGCGACAACGCGCCGATGGCATACATCGAGCTGGTTGATCGTGCTGAGCCGAAAGCAGAAGCTGCTGCAGAGTAATCTGTAGTAACGTAAAAAAAAACCCCCCCGCGGGGGGGTTTTTTT
>NZ_GL882785.1:0-10580 GCF_000195655.1 Klebsiella sp. MS 92-3 | reverse complement strand
CGGGGGGGGTTTTTTTTATATCTACCCCATCCCCATTTCACTACACTATCTGTACTCTTTTTGTTCATCCCCTGGAGCCGTAGAATGTGGTTGCTGGATCAGTGGGCGGAACGTCATATCCTCGATGCCCAAACCAAAGGTGAGTTCGATAATTTACCCGGCAGCGGAGAACCGCTGACTCTCGATGACGATTCACATGTGCCGGCGGAGTTGCGGGCAGGCTATCGCCTTCTGAAAAATGCAGGATGTCTTCCTCCGGAACTGGAGCAACGCAAAGAAGCGTTGGCTCTGGCAGACTTACTGAATGGCGTCCGTCAGGACGATCCGCGTCATGCCGAACTTAGCAAACGCCTTGCCCTGCTCGAGCTGAAGTTACGTCAGGCAGGTCTGAACACCGACTTTTTACGCGGTGAGTACGCCGATGCGTTGCTGCAAAAAATAAATCAGGAGTAAATATGTATCGTATTGGTGAATTGGCAAAACTGGCTGACGTGACGCCTGATACCATCCGCTACTATGAAAAGCAGCAGATGATGGATCATGACATACGCACCGAGGGAGGATTTCGTCTGTACTCGGATAACGATCTTCAACGGCTGCGCTTTATTCGTTATGCCCGACAACTGGGTTTCACCCTGGAAGCGATCCGCGAATTATTGTCGATCCGCATCGATCCGGAGCATCATACCTGTCAGGAGTCGAAAGGGATCGTTCAGGCGCGATTAAGTGAAGTCGAGGCGCGGATTAAAGAGCTACAGACGATGCGCCGCTCTCTGCAGCGGCTCAACGATGCCTGTTGCGGCACTGCCCACAGCAGCGTTTACTGTTCTATCCTTGAGGCCCTTGAACAAGGGGCCAGCAACGGCAATGGCGGACGTTGATTTTTTAAACGCGCGGATCTACACTCGCGCCGAGTTTATACATATACCGGAGTAACTATGAGTCGCTATCAGCATACTAAAGGACAAATTAAAGATAACGCCATTGAGGCACTTCTCCACGATCCGTTATTCAGGCAGCGCGTAGAGAAAAACAAGAAAGGGAAAGGAAGCTATCAACGTAAAGATAAACATGCAGGAAGGATTGATCGGGAGGCCAGTGGCAAGCAAGCGAATCGCTTTTTTACCACTGGCCTTCTGCTTTCTCTGCTGATTAAGAACGGTTGTTTTGTTCTTTCAGCAGATCGCGAATTTCGCTCAGCAGAACTTCTTCTTTAGAGGGGGCTGGCGGTGCCGCCGGAGCCTCTTCTTTCTTACGATTTAACTTATTCATCAATTTAATCGCCATGAAGATGGCAAACGCGACGATGATGAAATCGAAAACGTTCTGAATGAATACCCCATAATGCATCACCACAGCCGGGACATCGCCCTGGGCATCACGTAGCGTGACGGCAAACTGTTTAAAATCGATCCCGCCAATCAACAGGCCGAGTGGCGGCATAATAATATCCGCGACCAGTGATGAAACAATTTTACCGAATGCTGCACCGATGATCACACCCACTGCCAAATCGACAACGTTCCCGCGCATCGCGAATTCGCGAAACTCTTTTAAAAAACTCATTTTATTCTCCTTGTGCCAGCTGACGTTGTAAGTTTAACAAATGTATTTTCATTTGCCATTCCCAGCAGATAGTTACTGCAAAATATTAACCTTTGAATAATAAGGGATAATAAAAAGGCGCCTGTTCGGCGCCCTGGGAATTACAGGAAGAAAGGACTTGGCTGGAACAGCCTTTCGACATCGGAAATAAACTTCTTATCGGTCAAAAACATGATCACATGGTCGCCCTGCTCGATCCGTAGATTATTATTGGCGATCATCACGTCATTGCCCCGCACGACGGCGCCGATGATCGTGCCCGGTGGAAGTTTGATCTCATCGATCGAACGCCCGACTACCCGGGAGGTGCTCTCATCGCCGTGCGCGACTGCCTCAATCGCTTCTGCAACGCCGCGGCGCAAGGAGGAGACGCCGACAATATCGGCTTTACGGACATGACTGAGGAGTGCGGAAATTGTGGCCTGCTGAGGCGAAATCGCAATATCGATGACGCTACCCTGGACCAGATCCACGTAGGCTCTGCGCTGGATTAGCACCATCACTTTTTTCGCGCCCATTCGCTTGGCCAACATAGCCGACATAATATTGGCTTCGTCGTCGTTAGTGACGGCAATAAACAGGTCCACCTGGTCAATATGCTCTTCAGCCAACAGCTCCTGGTCCGATGCATCCCCGTAGAAGACGATAGTATGCTGCAGCTTTTCCGCTAGCTCAGCGGCTCGCTGCTGATTACGTTCGATAAGCTTAACGCTGTAATCTTTTTCCAGCTTATGGGCCAGACCCGCGCCAATATTGCCCCCGCCGACCAGCATAATACGCTTATACGGCTTTTCCAGTCGCTGCAGTTCGCTCATGACCGCGCGAATATGCTGCGAGGCGGCAATAAAGAAGACTTCATCTCCGGCCTCGACAATCGTCGAGCCCTGCGGGCGGATGGGGCGATCGTGGCGGAAAATGGCGGCCACGCGCGTATCGATATGCGGCATATGCTCCCGCATAGTGGATAAGGCATTCCCCACCAGCGGGCCACCATAATAGGCTTTTACTACCGCGAGACTGACTTTTCCTTCTGCGAAGTTCACGACCTGCAGCGCGCCGGGATATTCGATCAGACGGTGGATGTTGTCGATGACCAGTTGTTCCGGAGCGATTAAGTGATCGATGGGTACCGCTTCAGAGTTGAAGAGCTTTTCCGCATCACGAACGTAATCAGGCGCACGAATACGCGCTATGCGGTTTGGCGTATTGAACAATGAGTAAGCGACCTGGCAGGCCACCATGTTGGTTTCGTCCGAACTAGTGACCGCTACCAGCATATCGGCATCATCGGCCCCCGCCTCACGCAGTACGCGAGGGTGAGAGCCATGCCCCTGGACGACACGCAGGTCGAACTTATCCTGCAGGCTGCGCAGACGGTCGCCATTGGTATCAACCAGCGTAATATCATTGTTCTCGCCGACGAGGTTTTCCGCCAGCGTGCCGCCGACCTGGCCGGCGCCCAGAATAATAATCTTCATCTGCAGTGACCCATTAGTTCCGACGTTTGATTAGCTTAGCGTAAAAGAAGCCATCACCTTCTTCCACGCCCGGCAGATTTTGCTGCCCGGGGCTCGCCGGCGTGCCGGTGGCGTGAAGTTCTGCATCCGGGGTTCGCGCGAGGAAAGCGGCAATTTGCTGACTGTTCTCTTCCGGCAGAATAGAACAGGTCGCGTAAACCAGCGTGCCGCCTGGCTTCAGGTGCCCCCAGATGGCATTGAGGATCTCGGCCTGCAGTTGGGCTAACTCGGCGATATCCCGATCCCGGCGCAGCCATTTGATATCCGGATGGCGGCGAATAACGCCGGTTGCGGAGCAGGGGGCATCCAGCAGAATACGATCGAACTGCTCATTGCCACACCACTGCTCAGGGAAGCGGCCATCGCCCTGCTTGACTTCGGCTTTCATGCCCAGCCGTTTCAGGTTGTCATAGACGCGGGACAGACGCTGTTCATCAATATCCACCGCCATAACCTGAGCCTGGGGAGCGACTTCCAGAATATGCGTCGTCTTCCCGCCCGGCGCCGCGCAGAGATCGAGAATGCGTTCGCCATTTTCCGGTTGCAGGTAGCGCATACAGCCCTGAGCCGAGGCATCCTGGACGGTCACCCAGCCTTCGGCAAAGCCTGGTAACGCGTGGACCGGAGCAGGGGTGGCCAGGCGTACGGCGTCCGGATAATCAGGGTGGGTAAAGCCCTCTAAACCGGTCTCGTTAAGCAGGGCAAGCCACTCATCCCGGGAATGATGGTTGCGGTTAACGCGCAGCCACATCGGCGGGCGCTGGTTGTTCGCCTCGACGATCTCCTGCCACTGCTCCGGCCAGGCCTGCTGCAGGCGTTTCAGCAGCCATTTGGGATGAAGATAGCGGTTTTCATGCTCAGCAAATTCGGCTAACAACGCTTCCTGCTGGCGCTGGAACTGGCGTAGCACGCCGTTGATTAGCCCTTTAAGCTGCGGGCGTTTAATGGCCACCGCGCCTTCTACCGTTTCCGCCAGCGCGGCGTGTGGTGGAATGCGGGTGTAGAGTAACTGATAGAGACCAACCATGATCAGAAAGTGCACGGTGCGCTGTTTGCCGGTCATCGGACGCGCCATTAGCTTGCTGATAAGCCACTCCAGCTGGCTTAGAGTACGTAGTACACCAAAGCACAACTCCTGCAGTAGCGCTTTATCTTTATCGCTGACTTTCTGCTGTAGAGGGGGCAGTACGTTGCTTAAAGACTGCCCTTTTTCAACAACTTGCTCGATAGCCTGGGCGGCCAGGCTGCGTAAATTTATATTCTTTTTCATAAGCGCAAAAATAAAAATGCCCGGCGAACCCGGGCTTCAGAAGAGACGACCGTCAGGCGAGACGGGTGCCAGGGATAAACCACTCCCGGCGGGAATTGAGTAAGTCCTGGGCGCTCATCGCTTTTTTACCCGCAGGCTGTAGCGACTCCAGGCTGAGGATCCCATCCCCCGTGGCGACCTGAATACCCTGTTTGGTTGCTGCTACGATAGTACCCGGTTCGGCGTGAGCGGCTTCGGCGATGACCGATGCTCGCCACACTTTTACCGGTTGTCCGTCAATTTCCAGCCAGCTCATTGGCCACGGATTAAACGCGCGGATGCAGCGTTCCAACTGCGCAGCGGAAAGCGACCAATCGATACGAGCCTCTTCTTTACTCAGCTTTTCGGCATGGCACACCAGCGATTCATCTTGTACTTCAGGCCGTGCGGTGCCGTTGGCCAGCTGGGCTAACGTTGCCAGCAGCCCCTGAGGGCCGAGCTCGGCCAGCTTATCGTACAGGCTGCCGCTGGTATCCTCTGCGGTAATGGGGCAGGAAAGCTTATACAGCATATCCCCCGTATCAAGGCCGACGTCCATCTGCATGATGGTTACGCCAGTTTCGCTATCCCCCGCCCACAGTGAACGCTGAATAGGCGCTGCGCCACGCCAGCGCGGTAGCAGCGAGCCGTGAACGTTGATACAGCCCAGACGGGGCATCTCCAGCACCGCTTTAGGCAGAATCAGACCGTACGCCACTACCACCATAATATCGGCGCCGAGAGCGGCGACTAACCGCTGGTTATCCTGCGGACGCAGGGAGGATGGCTGGAACACAGGTAAGTTATGGGCTTCTGCCAGCACTTTTACCGGGCTTGGCATCAATTTTTTGCCGCGACCAGCAGGGCGATCAGGCTGAGTGAATACGCCAACAACCTGATGTTCAGACGACAGCAGCGCATCAAGATGACGCGCTGCAAAATCAGGGGTGCCGGCGAAAATGATACGTAGTGATTGTGACACGGTATTCCTTGTTATCAGGCACGGGAACGTAAACGATCCAGTTTCTCTACCTTCTGACGAATGCGCTGTTGTTTGAGTGGTGACAGATAGTCAATAAACAGTTTGCCGACCAGGTGATCCATTTCATGCTGGATACAGATAGCCAGCAGGCCATCGGCCTCCAGTTCAAACGGCTTACCATCGCGATCCAGTGCGCGGATCTTCACTTTTTCCGCACGCGGCACCAGGGCGCGCTGTTCAGGAATGGACAAGCAGCCTTCTTCAATACCGGTTTCGCCATCTTTCTCCAGCATTTCCGGGTTAATTAATACCAGCTGCTCTTCACGATTTTCCGACACATCAATAACGATAAT
The DNA here is from genome assembly GCF_000195655.1 of Klebsiella sp. MS 92-3. Lineage (NCBI taxonomy): Bacteria > Pseudomonadati > Pseudomonadota > Gammaproteobacteria > Enterobacterales > Enterobacteriaceae > Klebsiella > Klebsiella sp. MS 92-3. The sequence goes on along the minus strand of NZ_GL882785.1, from coordinate 4,835 downwards.
GCGCTGATGGATATCGACCTGGGTTGCGGCCAGACCGATGCCTTCCTCGGCGTACATGGTGTCGAACATATCATCGACGATACGCTGAATTTCCGCATTCACTTCTTTGACCGGCTCGGCGACTTTGCGAAGGCGCTCGTCCGGAATATGTAACACTTGCAAAACTGCCATAAAGTTCCAGAGTCGTATTCAGGAGTTGATAAGATTATTAGCTCTATTCTAGACAAAACCCCCTGCAATTGACAGTCTCACTGTCCAATCGCAAAGATTGTCAATACCGCTTATGGCAGGGGGTAAGGATGACGCCCGACGAGATTTGGCTGCGGCTGATGAAGGTCAGTAGCTTGTATGGCGACAGGATGGTAGAGATCGCTCAGCGCTTATGCGCAGCCGCCAGCGTTGATCGTGAAGCGCTGCATGCCGTCGGGATGACCGCGGCGCAGGCAAAGTTATTTTTCCGGCTTGACGAGCATGAGCTTGACGAGACGCGGCGCTGGCTGGAACAACCGGATCATCATCTGTTACGGGGTGACGATCCGCGCTATCCATTGCGGTTAAAGTCTATCGCTGATTACCCCGGCGCGTTGCTGGTCAGCGGCGGCCTCGCCCTGCTTCACAGCGCGCAGCTTGCCGTTATTGGCAGTCGCTCGCACTCCTGGTATGGCGCCCGCTGGGGGAAACTGTTCAGCGAAACGCTGGCGCATAAAGGGATTACCATCACCAGTGGGCTGGCGTTAGGCATTGACGGGGTCGCGCACCGCGGCGCGCTGGCGGCGGAGGGTAAAACTATCGCGGTACTGGGCAATGGGCTGAGTCAGGTTTATCCGCGGCGCCATGCAACTCTCGCCCGGCAGATCATCGACAATGGCGGTACGCTGGTATCTGAATTTCCACTCATTACGCCGCCGCTTCCCGCACATTTCCCCAGGCGCAACCGGATTATCAGCGGCTTAAGCCTGGGCGTGCTGGTGATTGAGGCGGCGTTGCGAAGCGGATCGCTGGTCACCGTCCGCTGCGCCCTGGAGCAGGGAAGGGATGTGTTCGCCCTGCCTGGCCCGATAGGCAATCCGGGATCGGAAGGCCCGCACTGGTTAATTAAGCAAGGCGCGGTGCCAGTGACCTCGCCAGAGGATATTGTGGAATACTGGCATAACGAGCTGGCCTGGCTGACTGATACGTCTGATTCGATAAATATTTGCGTCGATCAGCCGTCTGTAGCATTGCCATTTCCGGAGCTCCTGGCTAACGTAGGAGATGAGGTAACACCTGTTGACGTTGTCGCTGAACGTGCCGGCCAATCTGTGCCAGTAACCGTAGCTCAGCTACTTGAACTGGAGTTAGCAGGCTGGATCGCAGCTGTACCCGGCGGCTATGTCCGATTAAGGAGGGCAAGCCATGTTCGACGTACTCATGTATTTGTTTGAAACTTACATCCATAGCGAAGCAGAAATGCGCGTGGATCAGGACAAACTGACGCGGGATCTTACCGATGCGGGTTTTGAGCGGGAAGACATCTATAACGCGTTAATGTGGCTCGAGAAACTGGCTGATTATCAGGAAGGTCTCGTTGAACCCATGCAGCTCGCTTCCGACCCGCTCTCTCTTCGGGTATATACCGAAGAGGAGTGCCAGCGTCTGGATGCCAGTTGCCGGGGGTTTTTACTCTTCCTCGAGCAGATTCAGGTGTTGAACCTCGAAACGCGAGAAATGGTGATAGAGCGCGTACTGGCGCTGGATACGGCGGAATTTGAGCTGGAAGACCTGAAATGGGTCATCCTGATGGTACTGTTCAATATTCCGGGCTGTGAAAACGCCTATCAGCAAATGGAAGAATTACTCTTCGAAGTAAATGAAGGTATGCTGCATTAATCTTTTTGCAGCAACATCGAGTTGTTATGACCAAATCAGCACTGTTTTCGGTGCGTAAAAATGAGCCCTGCCCGCAGTGCGGGGCCGAACTGGTGATCCGTTCCGGGAAACATGGCCCGTTTCTCGGCTGTTCGCATTATCCGGACTGTGACTATATTCGTCCCCTGAAAAGCCAGGCGGACGGGCATATCGTTAAGGTGCTGGAGGGGCAAGAGTGCCCATCGTGCGGTGCGGTTATGGTGTTACGCCAGGGGCGTTTTGGGATGTTCATTGGCTGTAGCCGCTATCCGGAATGTGAACATACCGAGCTGATTGATAAACCCGATGAGACGGCTATCGCTTGCCCGCAGTGCGGACAAGGCCATCTGGTCCAGCGTCGTTCCCGTTTCGGTAAAACCTTTCACTCCTGCGATCGCTATCCTGATTGCCAGTTCGTTATCAATTTTAAACCGGTGGCGGGCGAATGCCCTGAATGCCATTACCCGCTGTTAATAGAAAAGAAGACGGCGCAGGGGCTCAGACGCTTCTGTGCCAGTAAACAATGTGGAAAGCCGATCCCGGCGGAATAAATCAGTGAACAATAACCTGCCCTCAGAAGCCGTCGCCCATGCCGTGGCGGTCCTGAAAAATGAACATGTCATCGCCTATCCCACCGAAGCTGTGTTTGGCGTCGGCTGCGACCCTGACAGCGAAACGGCCGTTATGCGCCTGCTGGAGCTGAAGCAGCGTCCTGTTGAGAAAGGATTGATCCTTATCGCCGCCAGCTTTGAGCAACTGAAGCCCTATATTGATGATTCACGGTTAAGTGACTCACAGCGGGAAGCCATCTTCTCTTGCTGGCCGGGACCGGTGACGTTTGTATTCCCGGCGCGTCCTGAAACGCCGCGCTGGCTGACTGGACGTTTTGATTCACTGGCCGTACGCGTGACTAACCATCCGCTGGTAATCGAATTGTGCGAAGCCTACGGAAAACCACTGGTTTCGACCAGCGCCAATCTCACCGGGCAACCACCGTGCCGTACTACCGCAGAGGTCCATGCTCAGTTTGGCGACAGCTTCCCGGTGGTGGATGGCGCCACGGGCGGCCGGCAAAACCCATCTGAAATCCGTGATGCCCTGACGGGTGAACTGTTCCGCCAGGGGTGAACCATGGAAACCTATGCCGTTTTTGGTAATCCGATCGCGCACAGCAAGTCGCCTGCTATTCATCAGCTGTTTGCCCGCCAGTTAGGAATTACTCATCCTTATGGACGTGTACTGGCGCCGCTGGACGATTTTGTCTCTTCTCTGAATCAGTTCTTTGCAAAAGGAGGAAAGGGGGCCAACGTCACCGTTCCTTTTAAAGAGGAAGCCTTTGCGCGTGCCGACGAACTGACAGAACGCGCAGCGCTGGCGGGAGCAGTAAACACCCTGAAACGCCTGGAAGATGGCCGTTTACTGGGGGACAACACCGACGGTATTGGTCTTCTGAGCGATCTGGAACGCCTGGGATTCATTAAGCCACGCCAACGGATCCTGCTTGTTGGTGCTGGTGGGGCATCTCGCGGGGTTCTTTTACCGCTTCTGTCGCTGGGATGCGCCGTCACGATCGTGAATCGCACCTATTCTCGTGCCCGTGAGTTAGCCACTCTCTTCGCCCATACCGGGAGCGTTAGCGCAAGGGAGATGGATACCTTATCCGGGGAAACATTCGATCTGATCGTCAATGCGACGTCCAGTGGAATAGACGGTGATGTACCAGCTATCCCGGCATCTATTGTCAACGCTGACGTATATTGCTATGACATGTTTTACCAGAAAGGGCCGACACCGTTTCTTCACTGGTGCCAGCAATATGGCGCAGTCCACTGTGCCGATGGGCTGGGAATGCTGGTGGCGCAAGCCGCCCATGCTGTTCTGCTATGGCACGGCGTTCTGCCGGCTATCGCTCCGGTCATTGAAACGCTGCAGCAGGAACTGAATGCATGAATCAGGCGATTCAGTTTCCTGACCGGGAATCATGGGATGCCGAACGGCAGGGCGTGGTTTTTCCCGCGCTGGTGAATGGGATGCAATTAACCTGCGCAATTTCAGGGCAAATCCTGCAGCAGCGTTTCGGCGCAGAGGGGCCAGCGCAGTGGCTGGCCGCCTTCCAGGAACATCGTTGGGATCTAGAGGAAGAGGCAGAAGCATTGATCCGCGATGGTCAGGAAGATGCTCAGGGCTGGATCTGGTTATCCTGATCCAGGTACTCATTTTTCCATTTCACATAGTTATTTGCTGAATATTTGAGTCCTTCCCGTTCCGCCTCTGTCAGGGGGCGGATCTGTTTGACCGGATTGCCAAAGTAAAGGTAGCCGCTTTCCAGCTGTTTGTTCTGCGGAACCAGACTGCCCGCACCAATCATGACGTCATCGCCAACGACGACACCATCTAATAAGATCGAACCCATACCAACCAGTACGCGGTTGCCGATAGTGCAGCCGTGGAGCATCACTTTATGACCAACAGTTACATCCTCACCAATGATCAGCGGATTTCCCTCCGGCTTATAAGAGGACTTATGGGTCACATGGAGAACGCTACCGTCCTGAATATTGCTGCGTTGACCTATCGATACATAGTTGACGTCGCCGCGAATGGCCACCAGAGGCCAGACGCTGACGTCATCGGCAATTCTGACATCGCCGATGACAACGCTGGATGCGTCAATCATGACGCGAAGACCGATTTGTGGGAAAAATGCTTTGTAGGGGCGCAGCTGAGCAGACATATAGACCTCAAAATACGGGAACGTAAGAAGACTTTGGTGGCTTTTATCTCCCTGTGCAACCCCTGAAAACGGTGAAAATTGAGCAAATCGTGCAATTACACGGCGAAAAGGGTGAAAAATCACCATTCAGAAAAAAAGATCGAAAAAAGGCTTGTGCAAAAAAATGGGATCCCTATAATGCGCACCCACTGACACGGCAGATGTGAATCACTTC
>NZ_GL882784.1:0-4743 GCF_000195655.1 Klebsiella sp. MS 92-3 | reverse complement strand
AGCCACTCGGACACCTCACCATATTGTCTTGCTGCTCACCTTGGGTGGGCAACGGGGCGCTACTATAGGGAGTTGCGTTAAAACGGTCAAGCATATTTTCTTCTTTCTTTGCCGTTCGCTCACGCAATGAACAATGCCCCGCTGCGGCTCAGCGGGGCGGGCGTTTTAGCGCTGGGAATCCAGCTGTTCGTTATTCTTCACGACGTCCTGCGCTTTGCTGTAGCTTTCGATCAGCAGCTGGTAGGCCGGGAAGACTTTGGTGTACACCTCCGCCCATTCTGCGGCGTCCGGGCGATTCCAGGTGCGCTGCAGCTCAGAGGCGACGGCGGCGGTATCCATTGGCACTACGCCGGCCTGTACCACGCGAGCCAGGGTGATCTCCTGCGCCATTTTGCTGTAGGTGCCGGAAGCGTCAATCACGGCAAACACTTTATAACCGTCGGCGACAGCGGCGATAGCCGGGAAGGCCATGCAGACGCTGGTGATGGTCCCGGCGATAATCAGCGTTTTACGACCGGTCGCTTTCACCGCGGCGACGAATTCCGGGTTATCCCAGGCGTTAATCTCACCTTTACGGGCGATGTATTTCGCATGCGGCGCGTTTTCATGAATCTCCGGGATCAGCGGACCGTTCGGCCCCTGCGGCACGGAGGCGGTCGTGATCACCGGGATCCCGGCAAGCGACGCCATCTTGGCCAGCGCGGCGGCGCGAGCGCGCAGCTCTGGCATCGGCATATCGCCGACGGTCTGGAACAGACCGCTCTGATGGTCAATCAACAGCATTGCGGTATCGTTAACATCAATCACCGGACGAGCACCGTTAAAGTTAGCGGGAGTAGACATAGTATTCACCTCAATCAGTTAGATTTGGCCAAAGCGGCCGCTGTTAAAATCGCGTACAGCTTCTGCGATCTGCGTTTTGTTATTCATGACAAACGGGCCATAGCCCACAATCGGCTCCTGTAGCGGTTCTCCGGCCATCAGCAGAACTTTTGCCGGGGCGGTCGCCTCCAGATGCACTGCGTCACCTGCCTGGCTCAGGACGGCCAGCTGGCCTTCGCGAGCAGATTCGGAACCGTTAATGATCACTTCCCCTTCCAGCACCACCAGCGCGGTACTCCAGCCCTCCGGTTGGCGCAGCGTGAGGTCGTGCCCCTGATTCAGCTGCAGATCCCACACGTTAAGCGGTGAGAAGGTATGGGCCGGGCCGCTGACGTCGTCATACTGGCCGGCAATAACCCGAACCTGTCCGGCGCCGTTCGCCAGCGCCACGGTGGGGATCGTCCCGGCGGTAATGCTCTGGTAGCCGGGGGTCGCCATTTTGTCTTTCGCGGGCAGGTTGACCCACAGCTGGATCATCTTCAGCTCGCCGCCGCTGCGGGTGAAGGCCTCCGAGTGGAACTCTTCGTGCAGGATCCCGGCGCCCGCCGTCATCCACTGCACGTCGCCTGGACCAATCACCCCGCCGCGTCCGGTGGAGTCGCGATGCTCTACTTCACCGGCGTAGACGATGGTGACGGTTTCAAATCCGCGATGCGGATGCTCACCGACGCCGCGTTTTTCGCTGCCCGCCGGGAAGGTGTACGGCCCGGCATAGTCGAGCAGTAAGAAGGGGCTCAGCTGCTGGCCGTGCGTCTGATAGGAAAACATCGAGCGAACCGGGAAGCCGTCGCCTACCCAATGCTGCGCAGGCGCGGTGTAGACTCCTGTGATCTGTTTCATGGCTTTCTCCTGTGTATCGGTATCTGATGTAAATAAGCTTATATCCGGGACGACGTATGCGGTAGTGAGCAAAAATGACCTATACTGTTCCAAAAATGGAACAATGGAGGAAGGATGCAGGATCTCAATGACTTCGCCTGGTTTGTCCAGGTGGTAGACCATGGCGGTTTCGCCGCGGCGGGGCGAGCGCTTGACCAACCGAAATCCAAACTCAGCCGCCGCATTGCGCAACTCGAGGAGCGGTTGGGCGTGCGTTTGATTCAGCGAACCACCCGTCAGTTCGCGGTCACCGAGGTCGGGCAGACCTTTTATCAGCATTGCAAAGCGATGCTGATTGAGGCCGAGGCGGCGCAGCAGGCGGTCGAGACGCTGCGCGCCGAGCCGCGCGGTAGCGTCAGGATCACCTGTCCGGTCACCTTGCTGCATGTCCATATCGGACCGATGCTGGCGCGATTTATGGCGCGCTATCCTGGGGTAACGCTGCATCTTGAGGCGACCAACCGCCGGGTGGATGTGGTCGGGGAGGGCATTGATGTGGCGATCCGCGTCCGTCCCCGGCCCATCGAGGATAGCGACCTGGTGATGCGCGTGCTGGCGGACCGCGGGCACCGGCTGGTGGCCAGCCCAGATCTCATTTTCCGGCTCGGACGTCCGCAGGCGCCGTCCGAGCTGAGCGCCTGGCCGGGCCTCAGCCTGGGTGCGAACAAGCATCAGCATAAATGGCAGCTCACCGGGCCCGGGGGAGCGAGAGCGGAAGTGTATTTCACGCCTCGAATGGTGACCACCGATATGCTGGCGCTGCGCGAGGCGGCGATGGCCGGCGTAGGCGTGGTGCAGCTTCCTTTATTAATGGTGCGCGATCAGCTGGCGTCAGGTGAATTAGAGGTGGTTCTGGACGAGTGGCAGCCGCGGCGGGAAGTGATCCATGCGGTATTTGCCTCACGGCGCGGGCTGCTGCCCTCCGTCAGGGCGCTGGTGGACTACCTCAGCGAAGAGTATCAGCGGATGGAGGAAGATTGATGGGTAGGCAGAGGTTTTTTGTCGGAACTCATATGTGAAAAGCGTCCGTACTTTTTCACGCACTCTTCGCAATCGCGTAGGCTCGTGAAAGATTGCTCACTGTGTGAGTCGTTTGCCGCTTGAGAGCGTTGGCTGTTATAAGCAACCTCTGGTTTTTTCGATACATCGTTTTACTATGACCGTCTGGTATTATTTAAGCAATTTTGCCATAACGTCAAAAAACATTGGCAGATCATCCTTGAATGAGAAGGTCGTGTTTATTGCCTGACGAGCGATTAAACCGTCAATAAGGGCAAAAATAATGATCGTGATTTCTTCAAGGTTAATATCACGGCGAAACTCTCCGGCAGCGATACCCTCCTGGATGAGCCGCGCGAAGCTTTTCCGCATGATGTCATCACTGGAGATATACGTTTTTCGCAGTTCTGGATTACGCGCAGACTCAGCCATGATTTCAACCCAAAGTTGATGTGTGATAGGGTAACCGATCTCGCTAATACAGGACGTGACTTGTGCACAAAGGCGATCAAAATAAGAGCCTGCATAGGTTGCATTATGGGCAGTCAGCGCGGAGTTCTGTTCTTCCAGTACAATAGCCTTAACAAGCTCATCCTTACTTTTGAAATACGTATACATTGCTCCTTGACTAATTCCTGCCCGGGTAGAGATTTCACGTACGCTTGTCGCACTAAAGCCTTTTTCCGCAAAGCAGGCAGCAGCAGCCGTAATCAACTTATGGTAGGTTTCGGTTTTTTTTAACATATCGGCATCTTGGTAAATTCGGTGTCCAGACTTTAACGCGCTTTTATGCAAGGAGCCAGAGCTAAACTCTGTCGTCTGGCTCCTGGATTTCGTCTTACTTTAGAAGGGGTAATTCACTGAGCATGTTCTTGAGATTCAGCATGTCCCAGGGCAAATGTTCAGCGATTGTCAGGCCAACGGGGACTGCTTTTGTCGTCGCTGCCGCTATCAGATTGAGTACATCCTCAATCGTCAGTTTGCCTTCAGCAACGTCGCCAAAATCGTGTTTTCCGCGCCCCGGTTTTGCAAAAAGAATGGAGCGGAACAGAGATGGGTCGAGTACGTCCAGATCGATATGGATCGCCAGATACGCAATCTTTTCTTTCGCTATCCACTCCAGGACTTCATCTGCACCGCTTTTAACCTGTTCAGGTGCTAGCGTCGTAATGTTATGGCGAGTGAGGTATTCAGCTTCATAAGGAAGTGGCGCGTGGATACCGGCAATCATTATTTTTGACGGATTAAGTTTGGTTTTTACATGGGCAACTAAATCGTTATCACCCGTACCCATTAGCGCACCAAGCACATGGGCATGCGCGTTTGGATATTGTTCAGCCGTCTGCACGTCAGGATGCGAGTCAATCCAGAGCACACCGAGTTTGTCTCCGAACTTATCGAGCAGGTGGGCGAAAGGCGCCAGCGAAACCAGGCAGTCTCCGCCTAAAATGACAATGCTATTGGGATCATGTTTTTCAATCAGTGCGGCAGCATTATTGAGTTGCCTGATGAGGGATGGCTTAGCCGTGATGTCATTAATCCTTGGCAATGGCTCTGTTGTTGGTAACTCAACAGGAACGATCTCAACGGGCCCTTTTGCTTCAGGAGAGAGAAACGAGAGGAGCTGCGAGCCAAGATAGTAGGGAGGATTGTTACCGCCTTGCCATTGAGGAAATATAAGTCGCAGTGTTTTGCTAGTCATTGGTACCTTCTGTGTTGTCATGTGCTAAAATGAATGAACGTTCATTCAGTTTTATATTGAATTACGGTCGATACGCAAGTAACAAAGCACTTTTCGTTAATGCATAACGTACACCATCCGGAGCGATATGATTTTCGTTATGCCGGGTGGCTCAAAGCGGAAGAGGGGATAGTGTTGGCGAACATCTTCGCTGCGCTGTTAATCGTGTGAAGAAGAGTCTGGCTTTGACAATACTGCGTAATGTCTGTGGTCAGTTGTCGAACCCCGGTCGGGGGTTCTCA
>NZ_GL882783.1:1090-2246 GCF_000195655.1 Klebsiella sp. MS 92-3 | reverse complement strand
TAACATGGTTCCCGTTCAGGGCGGCGAGTTCTTAATGGGCGATTTTGGACCGTTAGTCGGTGAAAAACTGCCTTTCAGCATAAACCAGGATGACAAGGTATTACATAAGGTTGTATTAAGCGATTTTTCAATATCAAAATACAAAGTCACCAATGATGATTATAATAAATATCTGCAGATAACAGGAGTAAAAAAACCACCCATTAATATTCTGCTAAAAGATTACCCATCATTGCAAAAAAGTGATTATTCTGTTGGCATCACCTGGCAACAGGCAAAAGACTATTGTCAGTGGTTAGGTAAGGAGTCTGGTAACAAGATTGATTTACCAACAGAGGCGCAATGGGAATATGCAGCAAGATCCAGAGGGCAATACATTCCGTTTGCAACGAATAATGGTGAGTTCCTGCCCGGTAAAAACATCCCCAGCCAGGATGAGCTGAGTGAATATACTGATGGAGCAGGTATTCCTATTTATCCAGTGGGGAAATATCCCCCAAACCCCCTGGGTCTGTATGATATGGGACTTAGTGGCTCAGAATGGACCAATGACTGGTATGCGTCAGATTATTACTCTCATTCTCCGGTAAACGATCCTCAGGGACCCGTAAAGGGGACCGAAAAAGTCCTCCGCGGGAATGTTGGCGGTGACAGACAATACGCTTTAACCGTGTTCAGACAATCAGATTTGCCAGTTCCAAAGATCAATAAAGACGATGATTATGAAAAATATGGTGTTGGTCCGCAGTATGTTTTCCGTTGCGTCATCAATAAATAATGTCGTTTGGTGGTGACATATATCATTTTAACCGGAGCAACAACGTTGAATGAATGTTCCAATAAACCGGAGAGACTATTTAAACCTGTCCCGGATAGCCTGATGTCAGAATATCTTGCCATGATCGACGACCAGCACCCGACGGGTACAATGACTGCCTGATGCAATGGCTGAGGTGATAAGATGAGAAAATTAATCGTAGTTGCTTCCGTTGCAGCCGGTTTACTGACCGGGTGCGACCAGAAGAGTACTGGCAAGCGTGAAACCTTGTCTGAAGCGCTTGTTGCTAAGTCGCTTTCTAACATGGTTCCCGTTAAGGGCGGCGAGTTCTTAATGGGGGATTTTGGCCCATTAGTCGGTCAAAAACTACCTTTCAGC
>NZ_GL882783.1:0-940 GCF_000195655.1 Klebsiella sp. MS 92-3 | reverse complement strand
GATTATAATAAATATCTGCAGATAACAGGAATAAAAAAACCTCCCATTAATATTCTGGTAAAAGAGTACCCATCCTTGCAAAAAGATGATTACTCTGTTGGTGTGACCTGGCAACAGGCAAAAGATTATTGTCAGTGGCTAGGTAAGGAGTCCGATAAAAATATTGATTTACCGACAGAAGCACAATGGGAATATGCGGCAAGGTCAAGAGGGCAGTATCTTCCTTTTTCGACTAATAATGGAAATTTCGAGCTTGGTTCTAATATACCTGAACAAAAGAAATTAGATGAATACACAGATGGTTATGGTTTTCCTATTTATCCAATTGGGAAATATCCTCCGAATCCGCTAGGTTTATACGATATGGGGCTAAGTGGAGCCGAATGGAGTAATGATTGGTATTCAACTGATTATTATTCCCACTCCCCTGTTTATGATCCTCAAGGTCCAGTTAAGGGTAATGAAAAAGTTTTAAGGGGGTATGTTGGCGGAGATCGTCAGTATGCCTTGACTATATTCAGGCAATCGTCACAACCTGTGCCAAAATTTGCTGGGCGTGATGATTATCAAAAGTTTGGAGTTAGTCCTCTTTTTGTATTTCGTTGCGTTATTAATAAATAATATCGTTTGACTGTAATACTATATTATAGTCGGAACGCTCAATGAATATAATATTCCGCTGGACAGCCTGTTTAAACCTGTCCCGGATAGCCTGATGTCAGAATATCTTGCCATGATCGACGACCAGCACCCGACGGGTACAATGACTGCCTGATGCAATGGCTGAGGTGATAAGATGAGAAAATTAATCGTAGTTGCTTCTGTTGCTGCCAGTTTACTGCTCGGGTGTGACCAGAAGAGTACTGACAAGCGTGAAACCCTGTCTGAAGCGCTTGTTGCTAAGTCACTCTCTAACATGGTTCCCGTTCAGGGCGGCGAG
>NZ_GL882782.1:0-591 GCF_000195655.1 Klebsiella sp. MS 92-3 | reverse complement strand
GGATGCCCCGTTTGGATTCAAATGGGGGCAAACTATCCAACAGACAATAGATCAAAAACTTGCAGGAACAAAAGTCAATAACACAGGGTTTGTCGGTTTTATAAGTGCTGACGCCGCACCAAAACCTGCATCTTTTGAAGGTCGATATTTTCTTGGTTTCATGGGGGGACTCGGGTTAACAAGCGTCTCATTCTCAACTCCTGTAGATGCTAATGGGTACTTTTTTAACCAAGGAAGGAAAGTTTACGGTGATATGTCTCAGAAGCTTGAGCAAAAATATGGTAGCCCAGTTGAAATTAAAGAAAAGATAAGCCGTGATGGGGCAGATTTCTATGAGTGCATAAAAGATGAGTCGTGCGGCACATGGCAACGAAAGTATCAGAAAGATGGCATGACAATCACCTTAAACGTTGAACCTTCACCAGGGCGGTTAATGGATGCAATGTCAAAAGGGTATGTAAGTGTGCGGTATGAGTTTGTGTCAAAAGAAGAACTGGATAAAGAAGTAAAGAGATATAAAGATAAAAAAGAATCCAACAATTTCTGATTCATGGTTCTAACAAAGACCTCGCTTCGGCGGGGTTTTTTATT
>NZ_GL882781.1:22611-49957 GCF_000195655.1 Klebsiella sp. MS 92-3 | reverse complement strand
CCCCCCCCCCCCCCCCCCCCCCCCCCCCGGTTTTATGCCTGACGATTACACCTCATAATCCAGCTCATCCTGCTTTACCGGCGGGACGATCTGCACCTTCTGTACCCGATGGCTGTCGACCTGCAGCGTGCGCAGCGTATAACCGTCAATCTCAATGGTTTCCCCCACCTGCGGCACATGCTGCAAATACTCCATCAGCAGACCGGCAACGGTGTGGTACTCACGTTTATCATCCAGCGGCAGCGGAACGTACTGCACCAGGTCCTCCAGCGGCATATGACCATTGACCGTCCACGAACCGTCCTGATGATGCTGAATATCGTGCCGGGCATCGATCTCCTCCACCTCATTGGGCAGATTGCCGGCGATGGTCTCCATCACGTCGCTGAGGGTCACAATCCCCTCGACGGAACCAAACTCATCGACCACAAAGGCAAAATGGGTGCGGGCCTGGCGGAACTGCTCGAGCGCCGAGAGGAGCGGCAGACCCTCCGGGAAGACCAGCGGTTGACGGACCAGCGCCTGCAGATCCAGCGGCTCCTGACGCAGGGACTGCTGGAGCAGGTCAATAACATGCACCACACCCAGCAGATCTTCATTATCCTTCCCGCCGGTGACCACCAGCCGGGTATGCTGATTTTTCTCCACCAGGCTGCGGATCTCTTCCTCCGGCGCGCTGAGGTTGATGCGCTCAATATCATGGCGCGACGTCATAATACTGCTGACGCTGCGCTGATTAAGGTTCAGCACCCGCTCAATCATCAGTCGTTCCTGCGGATTAAACAGTGGATGTTGATCCTGATCGGCGACCAGCGACGCCGTGTCAGCATCCAGTTCAGCTTTTTCTTTCTGCCCGCTCAGCAGATTCATCACCGCTTCGGTAGTGCGCTGACGCAGCGTCATATTGGCGGAGAGGAAGCGACGGCGGTTAAACTGCGCCAGCTGGTTAAGGGCTTCAATCATGACCGAGAAGCCAATGGCCGCATATAGATAGCCTTTCGGAATAATAAAGCTGAAGCCTTCAGCAATCAGACTGAAGCCGATCATCAGCAGGAAGCTCAGACAGAGGATCACGATGGTCGGGTGGCTGTTAACAAAGCGCGTCAGCGCCTTGCTGGCCATCAGCATCAGGCTGATGGCGATAACCACGGCGGCCATCATCACCGCCAGGTGATCGACCATGCCGACGGCGGTGATCACCGAGTCAAGCGAGAAGATGGCGTCGAGCACCACGATCTGCGCCACGACGGCCCAGAATTTCGCCCCTTTGCGCTGGGTGGGGTTATCGCTGTCTTTCCCCTCCAGCCGCTCATTAAGCTCGACGGTCGCTTTAAACAGCAGAAACAGGCCGCCAAACAGCATAATCAAATCGCGGGCGCTAAAGCTGAAGTCGTGAAAAACAATCAGCGGTTTGGTCAGGGTGACCAGCCAGGAGATAGAGGCCAGCAGCAGAAGACGCATGACCATCGCCAGCATCAGGCCAGTGATCCGCGCGCGGTCGCGCTGGGCGGGAGGGAGTTTCTCGGCGAGGATAGCGATAAAGACCAGGTTATCGATACCCAACACCAGTTCGATAACCACCAGCGTGACGAGACCTGCCCAGATTGACGGATCGGCAATCCATTCCATATGTATTAAAACCTGTACGACTGCGGTATGTGTTACCACGATCATGGATAAGATGAATCTAAAATGCAATAACGACGCGGATATCGCCCTGCCGTGGATGGATATATTTCCAGCGGATTAAGCGAACCGATAAGAATTATGTTCCGGAAAAGAACAGTGAAAAAATAACACCATGGCGGCGACCATGGAATAAGCTTGCCGATATCAGAACTTTTTCCGCTGCGTTTCAGCGAGGGCGGCAAAAGGGCTTCCTCCCGCGGTTCGTCACGGCGAGCGCGGATGTGCAGAGCAGAAGCGGAGCGCGAAGCCCGCTCACAAAACCAGCATAATTCATATTATGAAGTGAGTGCAGAATAGGGCGGATCGCAGTTCACTGCCGCGGATTCAGGCTAATATATCGTCATATCCGGCTGTTTATGCTGAAATATATTGCCTGGCGAAATTTATTATCTCTATCTATTCTTTTCGGGCATACGCGCGGCGCGGCGGGGCCGGCGGCCAACAGACCACGATAGACGGGCCTCTCAGCCACATCGCGCGGCGCAAAGGAACGAGCCGCTGAATAACCTGAACGAGAATAAGATTATTCTCACTTCTAACTGTTGGTAAAAGAGAGTTGTGTGTATTCTTTTACGTGACAGTGAATTTAAGAATTTGGCGGGCAGATGCCCGGGCAGTATCCGTGTATTATCAGTTTCAATGGATTTGTGACATGTACAATTTTGCAAAACCGCGTGTTTTGCAACCAAACAGGTGAAGATGAATATGGCGAATTTGAAAGCGGTTATTCCGGTCGCAGGACTAGGCATGCATATGCTGCCGGCCACAAAGGCAATTCCAAAGGAGATGCTGCCGATCGTTGATAAGCCAATGATTCAGTACATCGTTGACGAAATCGTCGCCGCCGGGATCAAAGAGATTGTTCTGGTGACGCACTCCTCGAAGAACGCGGTGGAAAACCACTTCGACACCTCCTACGAGCTGGAAGCCCTGCTGGAACAGCGCGTGAAGCGCCAGCTGCTGGCGGAAGTGCAGGCCATTTGCCCGCCGGGCGTGACCATCATGAACGTGCGTCAGGCGCAGCCGCTGGGCCTGGGCCACTCCATCCTCTGCGCCCGCCCGGTAGTCGGCGACAACCCGTTTGTGGTGGTCCTGCCGGATATCATCCTTGACGGCGGCACCGCTGACCCGCTGCGCTATAACCTCGCCGCTATGATCGCCCGCTTTAACGAGACCGGCCGCAGCCAGGTGCTGGCGAAACGTATGCCGGGCGATCTCTCCGAATACTCCGTCATCCAGACCAAAGAGCCGATGGTGGCTGAAGGCCAGGTGGCGCGTATCGTCGAGTTTATTGAAAAACCGGACGAACCGCAGACCCTGGACTCCGATCTGATGGCGGTGGGGCGCTACGTGCTGTCGGCGGATATCTGGGCCGAACTGGAACGTACCGAGCCGGGCGCATGGGGCCGTATCCAACTGACCGACGCCATTGCCGAACTGGCGAAGAAGCAGTCCGTCGACGCGATGCTGATGACCGGCGAAAGCTACGACTGCGGGAAGAAAATGGGCTACATGCAGGCCTTCGTCACCTACGGGATGCGTAACCTGAAAGAAGGCGCCAAATTCCGCGAAAGCATTAAAAAACTGCTGGCCTGAGCGCCAGCCTGAAACCGAGCGGCAAGGCTGAAGCATTCGTCCTGCCGCTCAAAACGTTATGCAGAAATTATTCATAACGCGAATGTTATAACGATTGTAAAGAAACGTATGGCTTCGGAGACTTCTGGTAGTTTGTCTCTGGCCTCTGTGGTGCAATGGTCGGAGTAGCGGCAATAATGCTTTATGAATAGTCACTTAGTGCGACAATTCCTAAAGCGAAGGGAAAGCGGTCAACGACAGCCAAAAATAAAACTTGACTGCGATCATGTTTCCGCTTTAAACATCTCACTTGCATGCATAAAAATGTGAAATGAATTGGCATGCGAGCTGGTACAGACATTACGGATAATCCCTGAGCACGGCAGTGGACATCATCGAAGGATCACAGGTATATGAACTGGCAACTCATCTCATTTTTTGGCGATAGCACCGTTTTGCTGCCCAGCGCAGCGGCGCTGTTTATTGTCCTGATGCTGCGTAAAACGTCGCGGTTGCTGGCGTGGCAGTGGAGTTTGCTGTTCGGCATCACCGGCGCTATCGTCTGCGCCTCCAAACTGGCCTTTATGGGCTGGGGTCTGGGTATTCGCGAGCTGGATTACACCGGCTTCAGCGGCCACTCCGCGCTCTCCGCGGCCTTCTGGCCTATCTTCCTGTGGCTGCTCAGCGCCCGTTTCTCCGCCGGTCTGCGTAAAGCGGCCATTATTACCGGCTATGTTCTGGCCGCCGTGGTGGGCTATTCGCGGCTGGTCATCCATGCGCATTCCGTCTCGGAAGTGATTGCCGGCCTGCTGCTGGGCGCTGCTGGCAGCGCTTTGTTCCTGGTGTTGCAAAAACGTACCTCTGATCCGGAAAGCGTGAATATCTCATGGGGCGGTGTCGCATGCCTGGTGATGGTTCCACTTATCCTTTTACATAGCGGTAGCAAAGCGCCGACTCAGTCCCTGCTGGGACAAATCGCCACCGCGGTGGGGCCGCTGGATAAACCCTTTACGCGTACCGATCTGCACAAGCAGGCTTGGTAATCGCCATTTGTTTTACAGGGGAAATTAAGTTTTCGCCGGTTAATTAGACAAATAAGAAAATAATCTACTATATATCCGGTAATTGATAATTCATATTTATGAAATAATGAAGTGCTACTACATTGTTATTGAATATTTGCCTGGATATAGCTTTGATCAGACGTTTCTTAAATGCGCTGAGACGTTACCTGATGCACATCCAATGAATATCCAGACACAGGAAACTATTAGAAATTGTAGTTGACTATAACGCCATCATCTGATTTTTGCATGATGATGGGCTATGGAAAAAGACGTTTTTTTACAGTCAGTTAGCTGCATGTGTGATGTTGTAGCAGTACCGGGAAGATTTCTAACCCTGGAAATCAGTGAATAATCTTAATTGGTGACCCGCTTATTTTTTGTCAGTAGAACTGACAGGCGGCATTAATTGGCAGATATTCGGTAACAACACTCCCAATTGTGACCGAAATCCCGTAAACTTAACGCCGCCAAAAATAATGGCCTGACCAATTATTCATCCACAGGTCGATAAAAAATTAAGTCGTTCAGGTAGTCAGTGCGCTGGTAGCTGTTAAGCCAGGGGCGGTAGCGTCGCTGAAGCCGCTTGCTGCCGCACAGAGGTTCTCTTCAACGGCTGAAAAATCGTCCCGGTCAGGATGATCGCCCTCAATAGATATCTATCAATTTTCTACGGGTATCCTCAGAAGTTGGCCAGGAGCGGCTGCTGATATCGCCTGGACATTAACTTTCCTGTCTCATTGATAGCCTGTAGGGTAAAATTCGCCTACATTGTGAGCTGAGTGGATGTTATAAGGCTAACAAGCAGCTTAGGGTAAATGTACTTGCCTCGCCGGTGTTGCACAGCGAAGTCAGCTGGTGCCGCGAGCGCTTTCTATCTTGCTATTCCCCTCATTCTCATTGAGATACGACAGCGGGGCTGAAAATGGATCTTGTACAATGATAAAAATTGCGCGCATTGCCGTGACGTTGGGTTTGCTTTCCTCCCTGGGAGCCCAGGCTTACGCGGCCGGGTTAGTGGTAAATGACAACGACTTGCGTAACGACCTGGCCTGGCTTTCCGATCGCGGGGTCATCCATCTGAGCCTGTCGACCTGGCCGCTGAGCCAGGAAGAGATCGCCCGGGCACTGAAAAAGGCTAAACCGTCCTATTCTTCTGAACAAGTGGTGCTGGCGCGTATTAACCAGCGACTGTCTGCCTTGAAAGCCGATTTTCGGGTCACCGGCTACACTTCAACCGACAAGCCGGGCACTCCGCAGGGGTTTGGCCAGACGCAGCCGGCAGATAATTCGTTAGGCCTGGCGTTCAATAACAGCGGTGAGTGGTGGGATGTTCACCTGCAGGGCAACGTTGAAGGGGGAGAGCGGATCAGCAACGGATCGCGCTTCAACGCCAACGGCGCCTACGGCGCGGTGAAGTTCTGGAACCAGTGGCTCTCCTTTGGTCAGGTACCACAGTGGTGGGGACCGGGCTATGAAGGGAGCCTGATCCGCGGGGATGCCATGCGGCCGATGACCGGTTTCCTGATGCAGCGCGCAGAGCAGGCAGCGCCAGAGACCTGGTGGTTGCGCTGGGTGGGGCCATGGCAGTACCAGATCTCCGCCAGCCAGATGAATCAATATACCGCTGTGCCACACACTAAAATTATCGGTGGCCGTTTCACCTTCACGCCGTTCCAGTCACTGGAATTAGGTGCGTCGCGCATTATGCAGTGGGGTGGAGAAGGGCGTCCGCATTCTTTGAGTAGTTTCTGGGACGGGTTCACCGGACAGGATAATACCGGGACAGATAACGAACCAGGCAACCAGCTGGCCGGTTTTGACTTCAAGTTTAAACTGGAGCCAACTCTCGGCTGGCCAGTCAGTTTCTACGGACAGATGATCGGTGAGGATGAATCTGGTTACCTGCCATCGGCAAATATGTTCCTCGGTGGGGTCGAAGGGCACCACGGCTGGGGTAAGGATGCAGTGAACTGGTATCTGGAAGCGCATGATACACGTACAAATATGAGTCGAACCAATTACAGCTACCGTCACCATATTTATAAAGATGGATATTATCAGCAGGGTTATCCGCTGGGTGACGCAATGGGCGGTGATGGTCAACTCGTTGCCGGTAAGGTTGAGCTAATTACGGAGGATAACCAGCGCTGGAGTACGCGCCTGGTTTACGCCAAAGTTAACCCGGAGAATCAGTCGATCAACAAAGCATTCCCCCATGCCGATACCTTGAAAGGTGTACAGCTCGGTTGGAGCGGGGATGTGTATCAGTCGGTACGTTTGAATACATCACTGTGGTACACCAACGCGAACAACAGCGACAGCGATGACGTTGGGGCCAGCGCAGGGATAGAGATACCGTTTAGTTTATAAGGCTGAATGCTGAAAATAGGGGAGAGAGGGTGGTAGCGCTGCAGGACGCGGTCAGTTTTTTTCTCTCCGTAAGCCTGCAGGGAAGTAACGGCTAACACAGCTGCTCAGGAATTGGCAAATTTTGGTTTACTGATGATGTGACATTATGAAGAAAAAACTTGTTAGATTTTCGGCATTAGCATTGGCAATTGGGTTTTTATCGGGTTGTACAATCATCCCTGGTCAGGGATTAAACAGTCTGCGTAAGAACGTGGTTGAACTCCCAGATAGTGATTACGATTTGGATAAGTTGGTCAATGTATATCCGATGACACCAGGATTGATTGATCAACTTCGCCCAGAAACCGTTCTGGCTCGTCCCAATCCGCAACTGGATAACTTACTCCGTAGTTATGAATATCGCATTGGGGTAGGTGACGTACTGATGGTTACCGTATGGGACCACCCTGAACTAACTACTCCTGCAGGCCAATACCGCAGCGCCAGCGATACCGGCAACTGGGTTAACTCCGACGGTACCATTTTCTATCCTTATATCGGTAAAGTGCAGGTGGCGGGGAAAACGCTTAGCCAGGTACGCCAGGATATAGCTAGCCGTTTGACAACATATATTGAAAGTCCTCAAGTAGATGTAAGTGTGGCTGCATTTCGTTCGCAAAAAGCCTATGTGACAGGTGAGGTTACTAAATCAGGACAGCAGCCAATTACCAATATCCCATTAACGGTGATGGATGCCATTAATGCGGCAGGTGGGCTTGCACCTGATGCCGACTGGCGAAATGTTGTATTAACACATAACGGAAAAGACACAAAAATCTCATTATATGCATTAATGCAGAAAGGGGATTTGACCCAAAATCATCTGTTATATCCAGGCGATATTCTTTTTGTGCCGCGTAATGACGATCTAAAAGTATTTGTCATGGGTGAGGTTGGTAAACAAAGTACTTTAAAAATGGATCGCAGTGGTATGACAGTTGCTGAAGCCTTAGGAAATGCTGAAGGAATGTCGCAGGCCTTCAGTGATGCTACTGGGGTATTTGTTATTCGCCAGTTGAAGGGTGATAAGCAAGGTAAAATAGCTAACATTTACCAGCTAAATGCACAAGATGCTTCAGCAATGGTTCTGGGAACAGAATTTCAATTACAACCGTACGATATTGTTTATGTTACAACAGCACCATTGGTACGGTGGAATCGTGTAATCTCGCAACTTGTACCAACAATTACCGGCGTTCATGACATGACAGAAACAGCAAAATTCATCAAGGATTGGCCATAGTAATGTTTGATTCAATATTAGTAATTTGTACTGGCAATATTTGTCGCTCTCCAATTGCTGAGAGAATGTTGCGTAAATGCTTACCTCATAAAAGAATTGATTCTGCTGGAGTTGGCGCAATGGTCGATAATCCAGCGGATGATATGGCAATATATATATCTAGTAAACATGGATTAAGTTTAACTGGTCACAAAGGTAGGCAGTTTTCTTCTTCAATGGCAAGAGAATATGAACTCATCTTAGTTATGGAGAATAAGCATATAGAAGAAATATCTAAGATAGCACCTCAAGCAAGAGGTAAGGTAATGCTATTAGGATATTGGATGAATTCAAAGCAAATACCCGATCCATATCGTAAAAGCGAGGAAGCATTTGAATCGGTATACCAACTGATAGAAAAATCTTGCGAACTATGGGCTGCTAAATTAGCAAAGTAATTCTGGGAAACATATAATGAACACAAAAGATAATAGGCAACAGCGTTCTGAAGCAAACGAACTTGAGCTTGGGCGTATCGTTGGTGAGCTTATCGATTGTAGAAAGCTTATTATTGGCATCACTACAGGGTTTACTGTTATCGCAGTATTGTACGCTTTAATGGCTACCCCTATCTATCAAGCAAATGCGCTTATTCAAGTCGAACAAAAGCAAGGCAATGCAATATTAAGTAGTTTGAGTCAGATGTTACCTGATGGTCAACTTCAGTCAGCTCCCGAAATATCATTATTACAATCACGAATGATACTGGGAAAAACAGTTGACGATTTGAATTTACAAACTCAAGTGGAAAAGGAATACTTTCCAATAATAGGGAAAGGTATCTCGAGAATCTTAAATAATAAAAATGAATCTATTAAAATAGATAAGTTGTATATTGAGAGAAAAGAAGATTCAACAGACCCTGAAATAATTATCACGATTAAGGATGATAAACACTTTACTGTTGAAGGTGATGGTTTTAAAGTGGATGGTATTAAAGGGGAAATGTTAGACAAGGATAAATTACGGATCTTAATCACTGAAATTAATGCTGAGCCGGGTGCAAGTTTTGAAGTAAAATATTTAAGCCGTCTAAAAGCAATAAATAATTTACTTGAGGCGTTTAACGTATCCGATCAAGGAAAAGATACGGGAATGCTAGGCCTGACTCTCACAGGTACAGATCCGAATTTAATATCTAAAACTTTAAATAGTATAGCTAATAATTATTTGGAACAAAATGTTGAGCGACAAGCAGCACAAGATGCGAAAAGTTTAGATTTCTTGAACCAGCAGTTGCCTAAAGTTCGCGCTGATTTAGATATTGCAGAAGATAAACTGAATTCTTATAGAAAAGAAAAAGATTCTGTTGACCTTTCTATGGAAGCTAAATCTGTTTTAGATCAAATAGTTAATGTCGATAATCAACTAAATGAATTAACATTTAGAGAAGCTGAGATTTCACAACTATACACCAAAGAACATCCAACATATAAAGCGTTGATTGAAAAACGGCAAACTTTGCAGCAAGAAAAAACTAAACTAAATAAACGCGTAAGCGGAATGCCATCAACTCAACAAGAAGTCCTGAGGTTAAGCCGTGATGTTGAATCAGGAAGAGCTGTATACCTACAACTTTTAAATCGTCAACAGGAACTAAGTATTGCAAAATCGAGCGCGATTGGGAATGTCAGAATTGTTGATGATTCAATTACAGATCCGAAGCCAATTAAGCCTAAAAAAATATTGATTTGCATAATCGGATTTATTCTGGGTCTCTTTTTTTCAGTCGCATTAATAATGTTGCGATTCCTTCTCAGAAGAGGTATTGAATCTCCAGAACAATTAGAAGAAATGGGAATTAATGTTTATGCAAGTATTCCGGTTTCTGAGTGGTTATTGAAAGCTTCAGATAAGAGGAAAAGGAAAAATAATGAATCAGATAAATTACTGGCAGTGGAGAATCCTACTGACTTGGCTGTTGAAGCTATAAGGAGTCTAAGGACTAGTTTGCATTTTGCTATGTTAGAGGCAAAAAATAATGTTCTAATGATTTCTGGTGCAAGCCCAAACGCAGGCAAAACATTCGTTAGTACCAATTTAGCCGCAACAATTTCGCTAGCAAATAAGTCAGTACTATTTATAGATGCGGATTTAAGGAAAGGCTATGTGCATAAAATGTTAGGTAACGAAGGCAAATCTGGCTTATCTGACATACTTTCGGGGCAGGCTAATGTCGAGGAAACAATTATCTCTGTACCCGATGGGCAATTCGACTATATAGGGCGCGGGCAAGTGCCTCCTAATCCTGCTGAACTTTTGATGCATCCACGGTTCGAAAAGTTGCTTGCTTGGGCATCTGCAAAATATGATTTAGTCATTATCGATACACCTCCAATTTTGGCAGTTACAGACGCAGCAATAATTGGTCGATATGCTGGAACCACACTACTTGTGGCACGGTTTGAATCTAATACAGTTAAAGAAATTGAAGTAAGTATAACGCGTTTTGAACAGAGTGGCGTCAACGTAAAAGGATGTATATTAAACGGAGTAGTCAAAAAAGCTAGTAGTTATTATGGGTATGGATACAACTACTATGGATACAATTATTCAAATAAATCTTAATATTTAATATTAACTTTAAACAAATTAGGCATGTTAATGAGCATGCCTAACAAGTTTTTATAGGTGATAAAGTGAACATTGTGTTATTTAATACGCTATATTATCCATATAGAATTGGCGGTGCTGAGGTTTCAGTTCAAATACTTGCTGAAGAATTAGTCGCTAAAGGAAATAATGTTACAGTAGTTTCTTTATCTGAAGGATTGAAACAGGAAAGAGATAATATTGGTGGTGTGAAAATCATAAAGTTACCAATAAAAAATCTCTATTGGCCATTTAATCAAAAGAAGCAAAGTAAATTTAAGAGATTATTATGGCATATAATTGATATTTATAACCCTGCATATATTAAAACTGTAAAAGATATTTTTACGGAAACAGAACCTGATGTTGTGCATACCAATAATCTATCAGGGTTTTCAACCTCAGTATGGGCCGTTGCTAAAAAAAATAAAATAAAAATAGTCCACACAGCAAGAGACTATTATCTCATGCACCCTAATTGTACACTTTTTAAAAACAATGAAAATATGAACGTTAAGTCTCTTAACGTAAAAGCATGGTCATTTTTTAAGAAGAAAAAAAGCGCAAAAATAGATGTTTTCATTGGAATCAGTGAGTTTATAACAAATCTACATAAAAATAATGGCTTTTTTAGAGAATCTTTATGTACAACAATATATAATCCCGTAGTGGTAAATGCTATCAAGCAAGGCGAAAGCACTCAGTTAACAAATAAACGTGTAGGATTTATAGGGCGACTTAGTGAAGAAAAAGGATTTCTGGAATACTGCGAACTAGCTAAAAATAATCGAAATTATACTTTTTTTGCGGCTGGTAATTATATAAGTGAGAAAGAAAAGGAGAGGCTAAGTAAGTTTTCTAATGATGCCAATGTCAATGTCCTTGGGTATGTTCCGGTTGAAAAATTCTTTAATATGGTTGATATTGTGATACTACCCATAAAATGGAATGAACCTTTCGGAAGAGTGGTTGTTGAGAGTGTATTAGCAGGTAAACTAGTTATATCTAGAAAGGTTGGCTCTCTACCTGAGTTAAGTCAAATCCTGCCAAATATTAGATTGGTTGATTCGTTAATTGATGAGTTTGATGAAGTTGTTAATAGCGCTGTAATGTCAGAAGTTTCTGAAGATGTAAAAAAAATGTTTTCGCCAGATAATGTGGCAAATAAATATATTTCTGCATACAAAATGTAGTTTTTAACTACCAATAATATCAAGAGGAGCTGATGAATAAAAAAATTATCTTTCTCATAATAGCGTTAACTGTTACTTTTAGTAATAAAGGCTTGTCCTTTGAACGTGGTGTGTGTGCTCATTTTGATAGTTATTCAGAAGATCCGGTAGTTTACTTAAAGGCATTAAAACAAATCGGTGCAAGTTCAATAAGAGTTGATTATCAATGGAATAAAATTGAACGAACCAAAGGTAAGTATGTTGTTTCGAGGCCTTTAGTGAAAACGGATGCTGCTATTAACCAATCATCGTTATACGGTCTAAATAATCTCCTTATTTTAGATTATGGTAATTCTCTATACGATAATGGAGGATATCCAACGACCAGAGATGGTATCAATGCATTTGCTAATTATACAAAATGGGTTGTAAAAAAAAATAAAGGTAAGATTAAATATTATGAAGTATGGAATGAATGGAAGAATGGCACTGGCATGCCGCCAGCAATGAAAAACACAGGCACTGCAAAAGGATATTTTGAAATTGTAAAAAGAGTTAGTCATATCATCAAAGAAAATGATCCCAATGCTATTATTCTGGCTGGATCATTTAATCCTCTTACCGACAGTGATAACGCATGGTTCTATGAATTGATAGAATTAGGAATACTTGATTATATTGATGGTATATCAATCCATCCGTATTCTTACAAAAATGAAAACATTCAATTGAGGACTGCTGAAGCAAACTTAAATGCAATTGATCAATTTTATGATAAATTAACAAACATTGCTAATAGAAAAACTGCTATCTATATTACAGAAATTGGAATACCAAATTATGATGGAATAGGAGGTGTCAATGAAATTGAATCATCTATTTTCCGAAAAAATTATATTAAATTAGCGTCAGAACGCTCATATATCAAAGGCGTATGGTGGTATGATTTAAAAGATGATGGAACTAATAAATCTTTTAATGAGCACAATTTTGGAATTTTTAAAGCCAACATGACTTTGAAAAAGAATACTGACGAGAATTTATCTTTAAAAAATTAAAGTATACATTCACATTAAAGTTTTATTTATTATATGACAATGACATTATGAAAACAATATATGAGTCAAAGAGTAACGAAATTAATAATAAAAGTAATTTACTAACCGTAGTAAGTTTATTTTTTTATATTTTACTATTCTTTGCTGTCAATGATGGATTACGAGATACGTTTTCAAAAAACTATTTCCCATTGTCATTTCTAAGAGATATGTCTATTTTTATTGGTGGGCTATTTTGCTTCTTTGTGATAAGGAAAACGCCATTAACCAAAAAGGCGATCTTTTTACTCATTCCACTCATAATGATCTGTACATATTCTTTGATCACAACATTGCTAGTAAACCAAAATGATGTGTATGTGCGAAATCTTACAACTGGTGGAGGGCTTGGATTTTGGATGAAGGCACTTGGGACAATTTTTTGCTTTTTTATTATATATATTTATATAAATAACTTTCATTTATCAAAAGTTATTAATTCTTATATATATTTTTCATTCTTTTATTCATTGTTGACAATTACTATAATTTTCTTTTTTCCATCATATTATCATAGTCTCCCCTCAAGGAACTGGTATGGAAGACTATCAATTGGCTATCCTACACAAGATGTATTTGTATTAGCACTTTCATTGTTTTTTTTGTTACATTCAACGATTTCCAAGGGTTTTAAAATACTAATTTTTATAACGAATGTTATTTGCCTAATGATGCAAAACAATGCCACAGGCTATGTCTTATTGGCAACCGTATTCATTCTTACTTTTATTAAAGGTAAAATGCATGTCAAGTTTGTATCAATTGTTTTCTTTTTTGTCATAATAGTTAGCGTGTATTATTTCTATAATAATTATTATTTATTCGACACATTTGGACAGTTAGTAAAATTAAAAATTGATTCCTTAATTTATGGTACTGCGGACAGTTCTTCAATTGATGAAAGACTTCTTCAAGTAACTAATACAATGAGAACGATATATTCTGATCCCATTTATTTTTTAGTAGGGTATGGTGGCTTAGGCGGATTCGCTGTGGAGTCAGGAGCATATTCTATTATCGGTTTCTCTGGGTTCATTGGTATGACAATTTACGTGTTCATATTACTTTACGCTTTATACTATACAATTAGAGAAAGAGATTTTTTTATGTTTGGTGTAATTGTATTATATATATTGGGAAGTGTTTCAATTAGTTCTTTATATCTTACATCAACATCATGGATATATGCATTTATTCTTGCATATCTATCTCTGAATGCAAGAACGAATATTGAAGCATGAGGATTAATTTTAAATAAAATATATCTGAGTAAAGCCGGTTTCCGAATACACATCATATGAATCATGGAATTATTATGTTAGAAAACAATATAAGTGTTGGAATAGTTGCTGATTGGTTAGTTACATATGCAGGGGCTGAACGTGTTGTAAAAGAGATGATAGAATTGTTCCCTGATTCTGATGTCTATTCTATTGTGGACTTCTTATCTGATGAAGCTAGGGCTAATTTTAATCACAAGAAGTCCACAACAACCTTTATACAGCATTTACCGAAAGCGAAACAGAAATACCAAACTTATCTGCCACTGATGCCATTAGCAATAGAACAGATCGATGTATCAAAACATGATGTCGTTTTGTCAAGTAGCCATGCCGTAGCAAAGGGTGTTTTGACTGGACCAGATCAATTACATATCAGTTATGTGCATTCACCTATCCGATACGCATGGGACTTACAGCATCAGTATCTAAAAGAAGCCAAACTAGATAAAGGGCTCAAAGGTTTACTAGCTAAGTATTTACTTCATAAGATTAGAATGTGGGATGTGAGAACTTCAAATGGAGTTGATTATTTTATTGCGAACTCAAAATTTATCTCAAGGCGTGTAAAAAAAGTCTATGGTAGAGATGCGGATGTTATTTATCCTCCTGTCGAAGTAGAGCGGTTTGATTTTAATGACAACAAAGAGGATTTTTATTTAACGGCTTCACGCATGGTGCCTTATAAAAGAATGGATCTTATAGTTGAAGCTTTCGCTAACATGCCGGATAAAAGATTAGTGGTCATTGGTGATGGCAGTGAAATGCCCAAGGTAAAGAAAAAAGCAGCATCTAATATTGAAATTTTAGGCTATCAACCTGATCAGGTTCTTCATGACTATATGAGGAGAGCAAAAGCTTTTGTTTTTGCAGCAGAAGAAGATTTTGGGATTACACCAGTTGAAGCACAAGCGTGTGGAACACCTGTTATTGCATATGGCAAAGGAGGTGTGCTTGAAACGGTGAGACCCTATGGAATAAGCAACCCAACAGGGCTCTTCTTTGAAAGGCAATCTATATCTTCCTTAGTTGAGACAGTTAAAAAATTTGATAAAATCCAGAATTTAATATTACCTTCAGATTGTAAAGAAAATTCACAATCTTTTTCTTCCGACCGCTTTAAAAGAGAACTCAATACATATATAGAGCAGAAATGGAAATTTTTTTCAGATAAGAAAAAAATAGAATACTAATTCTTAGCTGAACGTTATGAATGAGTTATAGATGTCTAAACAAAGAAATTTGGACCGAATATGAGTAAACTACATCATAGAACTAAGTCAAAGACTAATGCATCATTGATATCAATACTACAAAGATTCTCCGACATAATTATGATATTTATGGGGATGTATATTACAAATGCAATATATCAAAAAATGTATGATTCTACTGCATTAATAAATAGCCTGATTGTACTTGTTTGTTTCCAGATGATTGGTGGTATTACAGATTTTTATAGATCCTGGCGCGGGGTGAAAATTTCTACGGAATTGAAGATTATAATTCAAAATTGGACATTAAGTATTGTATTTACGTCAGGTATTTTATCATTTCTAGCAGGTAATGATTTAGAAATAGAGTTTTTCTTTTGTTGGTATATTATTGTAAGCCTTTTCCTTATTGTCAGTCGTTTTTCCATTCGGGCACTAATGAATGTTATTAGGAAATTAGGCTATAACACGCGTATTGTAGCTCTAGCGGGAAATATACCTGTTGGTATTAATCTGATGAAAAGTTTTGCCGAGGAACCATGGCTTGGATTAAAAGTAAAAGGTATTTACTGTGATTGCCCCCCAACGAACTCAATAGGTCTACCTTATAGTGGGAAATATGAGGATTTAATATGCGAAGCCCGTAAAGGAGAGATTGACAGGATATATATAGCAATGGATATGCAGGACGATAAAAAATTAAAGAAATTAGTAAAAGGATTGGCTGATACCACATGTTCTGTATTGCTAATTCCTGATATCTTCACATTTAACATCCTTCAATCACGTACTGAAGAAGTTAATGGTGTCCCTGTTGTACCGTTATTCGACACTCCCCTAAACGGCATAAACAGTGTTTTGAAAAGACTGGAAGATATTGTCCTTTCTTTGATAATTTTGATATTAATATCCCCTGTATTGATAGTCATTGCATGCATAGTAAAATATTCTTCCAAAGGACCTATTTTATTCCGACAAACGCGGTATGGGATGGACGGAAAATCTATACAAGTATGGAAATTCAGGACTATGGTTGTACAAGAGAACGGCAATGTTGTTACGCAGGCGGTACGTGGAGATGTGCGTGTTACTAATGTTGGGCGGTTTTTAAGAAGAACATCACTTGATGAGTTACCGCAGTTTTTTAATGTTTTATTTGGTAGCATGTCTATTGTTGGGCCGAGACCCCACGCGGTGGCTCATAATGAGCAATATAGAACATTAATTGAAGGGTATATGCTTAGGCATAAAGTTAAACCAGGAATTACAGGCTTAGCACAAATTAAAGGATGGAGGGGGGAAACTGATACACTTGAAAAAATGCAAAAACGAGTGGAGTATGATCTTGAATACATTCGTGAGTGGAGTTTATGGTTGGATTTAAAAATTATATTTTTGACGGTGTTTAAAGGGTTCGTCAATAAATCAGCATATTAATACATGTGAGACAGAAATGAAAAATAATATTTACATTGATACCAGATGGAAAAATGCTGGAGGTATTGGTACATTTTTTGAGGGAGTTAACAATATAAATCAGTATACACCTTTACCATTCAGCGGTAGCCCCGCGTCACCAATAGATACATTCAGGATGGCGTTCCAGTTGAGGAACATAAAAAAAGGAGTGGTTTTTTTGCCGGGTTATATTTCTCCTTTTAAAACAAGACTTCCATACGCTGTAACAGTTCATGATTTAAATCACTTAGATCGACCAGAAAACAGTAGCCCTTTAAAAATAGCTTATTATAACACCTTTCTCAAAAGAGGCTGTTTGCATGCGGAATATGTATTTACTGTTTCCGAATTCTCTCGTAAAAGAATTATTGAATGGGCAGGCATCGAGCCAAGTAAAGTCGTGAATGTCGGAAATGGTGTATCACCAAAGTTCCAACCAGAAGGTGAGAGAATAAATTTAGGATATGAGTATATATTATGCGTAAGTAATAGAAAAGGACATAAAAACGAATTTGGTACTCTAGAGGCCTTTAAACATGCAGATATTGACGAAAGTATTAAGTTAGTCTTTACAGGAAAAGCTAACTCTGAAATCTTAGAAAAAATAAATTTATTAAAACTTAGTAATAGAGTGGTCTTCACTGGTTTTATTCCTGAAACTGAACTTCCAAAATTATACCGATCTGCAAAGGCTTTAATCTTTGTGTCATTTTATGAAGGGTTCGGCTTGCCTGTAATTGAGGCGATGGCTAGCGGTGTACCGGTGGTCACTTCAAATACATCTTCTCTAGGTGAGATTTCTGGTGATGCTGCTCTATTAGCTAATCCAAATGATACAATGGATATTTCAAAAAAACTCACTCAAGTCATAAATGATTTTAATGTCGCTAAATCATTAATGGCAAAAGGATTAGTTCATTCGAAAAAATATACATGGCACAAAACAGCAAAACTTATTGATGATTATCTTAACAAGATACATATATAAATAGTAAACTATTATCTTACTTAATAAGGCTGTTAA
Source organism: Klebsiella sp. MS 92-3 (assembly GCF_000195655.1). Taxonomy (NCBI): domain Bacteria; kingdom Pseudomonadati; phylum Pseudomonadota; class Gammaproteobacteria; order Enterobacterales; family Enterobacteriaceae; genus Klebsiella; species Klebsiella sp. MS 92-3. The sequence goes on along the minus strand of NZ_GL882781.1, from coordinate 32,098 downwards.
TTAATGAGTCAAACTATGCGTGAAAGTTGGGTCGACTATGCTAAGGGAATAGGTATCCTACTGGTTGTCTTTGGACATGTTAATAGAGGATTGCAAGCAGCTGGAATTATTATGCCATCAAAACTTTATCATTTGGTTGATAGTATAATATATTCTTTCCACATGCCTTTGTTTTTTTTTCTGTCTGGCTTGTTTTTTATTAAGTCGATTGAGAAGAAAGGAAAGTTGCTTCTTTTCATTGATAAATTTAAAACGATTGCTTATCCTTATTTAGTATGGTCACTACTTCAAGGCACGATTGAGGTTTTATTGTCAAGGTTTACAAACTCAAAGACCTCGTTTACCGATCTGTTGATGCTATTTTCACATCCGCGTGCGCAATTTTGGTTTTTATATGCTCTTTTGATGATATTTGTACTATCAATCATAATATACTCAAAACGATTTTTTGAACGCGGCATAATAGTTTTGTTCGTTATTTTTTCTTGCGTGTATATATATAGTGATAAAATTGGAACTGTCTATAATATCAATTACATCAATCAATATATGGTTTTTTTTGTTTTAGGGGTATTTTTTAATAAATTTAAGTTAGATGATTTTTTTTCTAAGCAATTAAGCGGACATTATTTATTTGCGATAGCTGTGTTTTTATTCATGGCATTTCTTTATTCGCAATATTATTTTCACTTTGAATTAAAATTGCATTATTTCAATATTGGAATTGCTAGTTTATGTCTCGCATTTATATCAATTTTTTTCATTGTTTCTGTATCGTTAGCAATAGGTCGTATTCATTTCCCGTTACTATCGCTTCTAGGAGAAATGAGTATGATTATTTATTTATTACATATCTTAGTTGCTAGTGGTTCAAGAGTGATTTTAATAAAAGTTCTTCATGTTAATGATTGGATTGCACATCTGACGATTGGTTTGCTTGCGGGTATAATTATTCCCATTCTCATTTATCGATACATTAAAAATACTAAGCTTAAGTACTTGTTTTCTCTTTAAGATATACGGGGCGTATAAAATGATTAAGAATATTTACTATTTTCCTGCAAATAGTGGTTCAAATAGTTATCCAGCGCGAATAAAAGAGATTTTATCGAAGTTTAGTATTGTTCATGATTTATATTTTAGCCTTCTTATTAAAGAGTTGATGAAACTAAATTTTACACGATATGATATCGTAATTGTAAACTGGTTAGAATCGGGAATAATTAAGAAAAATGGTAAATTGTCTTTTTCTGGTGTGATTAAGGTTTTTATTAAATTAGTATTATTGAAGGCAAAATTTAAAAAAATAATATTTGTCCAGCACAATAAATATCCACACAATACAAATATTAGGTTTATCAAAGTAGCTACAAGAATCGTTAATTTGATAGCTTCATTCTCTGATCATGTGATAATCCATTCTCCTGTTGTTTGTGGTAATAAATATCATTATATTCCCCATCCTTTATATATTTATCCTATTAAGTCTACTGAGGATAGTGCCTGTTCTTTTTCTAATGATAATTATTATATTTTTGGGCGAGTTGTAAAATATAAAAAGTATGAAGATGTTATTAGTGCATTCCCCGCCAATAAAAATCTAATAATTATGGGAACATGTGAAGATGATGAATATAAAATAATGATACAAGAACTATGTAAAAATAGAAAAAATGTTACTTTTATGCCTGAATATATTTCAGACGAAAAAGCAAAGGAATTACTTTCTACAGGTGCTGCTTTAATCATTAGCCATTCTGATGAGGATATGATTGTATCCGGAAGTTTCTTTTACGGTTTGACAATTGGTATTAAGATATTAGCAATAAATACACCATTTTTAGGTTGGGCAAGTTCTGTTTTACAAAGAGACGTAATAGAGACCTTTGATGATTTAGATTCTATGATGCATCATATTAAAACTGCTCAAAAAGGACAATCATCACGTTATTCATTTCAATCAATAGAGGATGTTAATAAATATTTTGGTGATATAAGTATTGAATCTAAGTTTATGAGTTTATTAGATATTAATGAGAAGAAGTAATATGTTATGAGAAACCAATAATGAATTTAATTAATAGCGCAAAATGGGTTGCCTTTTCTCAGTTCTTCAAAGTTATTGTTCAGTTGGTAAATATTGTTTATCTGGCAAGATTAATACCCCCTAGTGAATATGGTATTATGGCCATGGCTTTGGTTGTAATTAACTTCGGACTATTAATAAGAGACTTGGGTACTGCCGCTGCAATTATCCAACGGAAAGAAATTGATGATGGTATTATTAATTCGATTTTCTGGTTGAATTTATTTATGGGGCTTTTTATTGCTGTTGCTATAATTTTTGCCTCTCCATTAATAGCAAGCTTTTTTCATACCCCCAAACTGATTTATGTATTATTATTGATTTCTTTAATATTTCCAATATCTAGTAGTTCAGCTGCTCACCTTGCTCTTTTGGAACGAGCATCGAAATTCCGTGTTATTTCCTTGATTGAAATTTTTTCAGCATTGATAGGTTTGATATCTGCATTAATTTTGGCCTATCAAGGATATGGTGTTTATAGCCTAGTTATTCAAACGATCGTCCTAAATGTAATTTCAACAATTCTTTTTTGGAAAATATCTAAATGGCGACCTCAGTTGTCTATGATGTTCAAATTTTCAGGGTTAAAACAAATAGTTGGATTTAGCGTTAATCTTTCTTTATTTAATTTTGTTAATTATTTTTCAAGGAATACAGATAGTTTCATTATAGGACGCTTTATGCCATCTTCAGTTCTTGGTGCATACAGCCTCGCCTATAGAGTCATGCTTTTTCCTTTACAGAGTCTTACATTTGTTGTATCGCGATCGCTTTTGCCAATTTTAAGTCATCATCAAAATGATAATGCGATTATAAGGAAAACCTACTCCAATTGTGTATTCTCGATTTTATATCTTGTAGTACCGTTGATGAGCGGGCTTGCTTATTTAAGTTCACCTTTTGTATCTGTAATTTTTGGGAATCAATGGACCTTAACTGCAGAAATTTTGAAATGGTTAGCGCCAACCGCAATTATTCAAGCAGTGCTTAGTAGTACTGGGACAGTTTTCATTGCCAAGGGCCGCACTGATTTATTACTCAAATTAGGCATTTTGGGTACTTTTCTATATGTCCTCTCTTTTTTAATTGGTGTTAATTTTGATATTGTCACATTTTCTAAGTTGTATTTTATAGCTAATGTATTAAATTTTTTTCCTGCAATGATTCTAATGATGCGATTAATCGAAGGGTCACTCTTTACTTTGCTTAATAAATGTTTTGTAATATTTTTTATTAATTTCGGAATGCTGGCCTTTTTATACTTTATTGATGGTTTGGATTTCATAAATGCAATTAATGAGCAAGTTGTTTATTTAATATTAATGATTTCTTTAGGTGGAGGGTTTTATGTTCTGTCATCTGTTTTACTTATTGGTAAATTAAGAAGGTTCCTGTTGGCACGTTTTGTTAATTAATACTTTCGGTATAATGTTGAGTTGGATTTGTTGTGTTCTTATTACCAAGGTATTTGTATTAAATTTCATTTATATGTCTTACATGAACGTAATCTCCTATGCGTGCTTACATTCTTGAGTTAGGATATAGAGTGATTTTCGTTCTAAGTAGTTGTAAAAATCCTTATATTGATAGGAGAATGTAATGTCCAAGCAACAGATCGGGGTTGTCGGTATGGCTGTGATGGGGCGTAACCTTGCGCTGAACATTGAAAGCCGTGGTTATACCGTCTCCGTTTTCAACCGCTCCCGTGAAAAGACCGAAGAAGTGATTGCCGAGAATCCAGGCAAGAAACTGGTTCCTTACTACACAGTACAAGAGTTCGTTGAATCCCTCGAAACACCTCGTCGTATCCTGTTAATGGTGAAGGCCGGGGCTGGCACCGACAGCGCCATCGATTCCCTGAAGCCTTACCTCGATAAAGGCGACATCATCATTGATGGCGGCAATACCTTCTTCCAGGACACTATTCGCCGTAACCGTGAACTATCTGCCGAAGGTTTCAATTTTATCGGCACCGGTGTCTCCGGCGGTGAAGAAGGGGCTCTGAAAGGCCCTTCCATCATGCCTGGTGGGCAGAAAGAAGCCTATGAGTTAGTTGCTCCGATTCTGAAGCAGATTGCTGCGGTTGCTGAAGACGGTGAGCCATGTGTGACCTATATCGGTGCTGACGGTGCTGGCCATTATGTGAAGATGGTTCATAACGGCATTGAGTATGGTGACATGCAGCTGATTGCTGAAGCTTATGCGCTGTTGAAAGGCGGTCTGGCACTTTCCAACGAAGAGCTGGCGCAAACCTTCACCGAATGGAACGAAGGCGAGCTGAGCAGCTACCTGATCGACATTACCAAAGATATCTTCACCAAGAAGGATGAAGACGGTAAATACCTCGTCGATGTCATTCTTGATGAAGCAGCAAACAAAGGTACTGGTAAGTGGACCAGTCAGAGCTCACTGGATCTTGGGGAACCTCTGTCCCTGATCACGGAGTCTGTGTTTGCTCGCTATATTTCTTCGCTTAAAGATCAGCGTGTAGCCGCTTCGAAAGTGCTGAGCGGTCCGCAGGCTCAGCCGGCCGGTGATAAAGCTGAATTTATCGAAAAAGTGCGTCGCGCGTTGTACCTCGGTAAAATCGTTTCCTATGCTCAGGGCTTCTCCCAACTGCGTGCTGCTTCTGATGAATACAACTGGGATCTGAACTACGGCGAGATTGCTAAGATTTTCCGCGCTGGCTGCATCATTCGTGCGCAGTTCCTGCAGAAGATCACCGATGCTTATGCGCAAAACGCCGGCATTGCTAACCTGCTACTGGCTCCATACTTCAAACAGATCGCTGATGACTATCAACAGGCACTGCGTGATGTTGTAGCCTATGCCGTGCAGAATGGTATTCCGGTACCAACGTTCTCAGCCGCAATTGCCTACTATGATAGCTACCGTTCCGCAATTCTGCCGGCTAACCTGATTCAGGCTCAGCGTGATTACTTTGGCGCGCATACTTACAAGCGTACCGATAAGGAAGGTGTATTCCATACCGAGTGGCTGGAATAATTTTTCCTGCAGTCAGGCCATTTGGCCTGACTGTTTAAATATTCATACCTAATTTTAAAAAATTAACTAAATTACTTCTTTCATCAAATAATTTAAATATTTTATTCTTAAGCATTTTAAGAATTTGCCATATTTATTATCTTGTACTCCTATATTAGTCTGCTTCTGGCCTCAGTAAATTACTGGGTGTTTAATAACAGGGTTTTTAATTAAAGGAAATTAATATGTTACTTCCTGTGATAATGGCTGGTGGTACCGGCAGTCGTCTCTGGCCGATGTCTCGCGAGCTTTACCCGAAACAGTTCCTCCGCCTGTTCGGGCAGAACTCCATGCTGCAGGAAACCATCACCCGACTCTCGGGCCTTGAAATCCATGAACCGATGGTCATCTGTAACGAAGAGCACCGCTTCCTGGTGGCCGAACAGCTGCGCCAGCTCAACAAGCTGTCCAACAACATTATTCTTGAGCCGGTCGGGCGCAACACCGCCCCGGCCATCGCCCTGGCGGCCCTTCAGGCCACCCGTCACGGCGATGACCCGCTGATGCTGGTCCTCGCCGCCGACCATATCATCAATAACCAGCCGGTCTTCCACGACGCCATCCGCGTCGCCGAGCAGTATGCCGATGAAGGCCATCTGGTCACCTTCGGTATCGTGCCGAACGCCCCGGAAACCGGCTACGGCTACATCCAGCGCGGCGTGGCCCTCACCGACAGCGCCCACACTCCGTACCAGGTGGCCCGCTTCGTGGAGAAGCCGGACCGCGAGCGCGCCGAGGCTTACCTCGCCTCCGGGGAGTACTACTGGAACAGCGGCATGTTTATGTTCCGCGCCAAAAAATACCTTTCCGAGCTGGCCAAATTCCGCCCGGATATCCTCGAAGCCTGCCAGGCCGCGGTGAATGCCGCCGACAACGGCAGCGACTTCATCAGCATTCCGCATGACATTTTCTGCGAGTGCCCGGACGAGTCCGTGGACTACGCGGTGATGGAGAAAACCGCCGACGCGGTGGTGGTCGGTCTCGATGCCGACTGGAGCGACGTCGGCTCCTGGTCCGCCCTGTGGGAGGTCAGCCCGAAAGATGAGCAGGGTAACGTCCTCAGCGGCGACGCGTGGGTGCACAACAGCGAAAACTGCTACATCAACAGCGACGAGAAGCTGGTGGCGGCCATCGGCGTGGAGAACCTGGTGATTGTCAGCACCAAGGACGCCGTGCTGGTGATGAACCGCGAGCGTTCCCAGGACGTGAAGAAGGCGGTTGAGTTCCTCAAGCAGACCCAGCGCAGCGAGTACAAGCGCCACCGCGAGATTTACCGTCCCTGGGGCCGCTGCGACGTGGTGGTCCAGACCCCGCGCTTCAACGTCAACCGCATTACGGTGAAACCGGGCGGCGCCTTCTCGATGCAGATGCACCACCACCGCGCCGAGCACTGGGTCATCCTCGCCGGTACCGGCCAGGTGACGGTCAATGGCAAGCAGTTCCTGCTGACCGAGAACCAGTCCACCTTTATTCCGATTGGCGCCGAGCACAGCCTGGAAAACCCGGGCCGTATTCCGTTGGAAGTGCTGGAGATCCAGTCGGGGGCGTACCTCGGCGAGGACGACATTATTCGTATTAAAGACCAGTATGGTCGTTGCTAATTTTATTCGGGACAAACGTAGAATGACACAGTTAACATGCTTTAAGGCTTATGACATCCGTGGTGAACTGGGCGAGGAGCTGAACGAGGACATCGCCTACCGTATCGGCCGCGCCTACGGCGAATTTCTGAAACCCGGGAAGATAGTGGTGGGGGGCGATGTGCGCCTCACCAGCGAGTCGCTGAAGCTGGCGCTGGCCCGCGGGCTGATGGACGCCGGCACCGACGTGCTGGATATCGGCCTGAGCGGCACGGAAGAGATTTACTTCGCCACCTTCCACCTCGGGGTGGACGGCGGTATCGAAGTGACGGCGAGCCACAACCCGATGAACTACAACGGCATGAAGCTGGTGCGCGAGAACGCGAAGCCCATCAGCGGCGACACCGGCCTGCGGGATATCCAGCGCCTGGCGGAGGAGAACCAGTTCCCGCCGGTGGACCCGGCGCGTCGCGGGACCCTGCGCCAGATATCGGTGCTGAAGGAGTACGTCGACCACCTGATGGGCTACGTGGACCTGGCGAACTTTACCCGTCCGCTGAAGCTGGTGGTGAACTCCGGCAACGGGGCGGCGGGGCACGTGATTGATGAAGTGGAGAAACGCTTCGCGGCGGCCGGGGCGCCGGTGACCTTTATCAAGGTGCATCACCAGCCGGACGGCCATTTCCCGAACGGTATCCCGAACCCGCTGCTGCCGGAGTGCCGCCAGGACACCGCCGACGCGGTGCGTGCGCATCAGGCGGACATGGGTATCGCCTTTGACGGCGACTTCGACCGCTGCTTCCTGTTCGATGACGAGGCGTCGTTTATCGAGGGGTACTACATTGTCGGCCTGCTGGCGGAGGCGTTCCTGCAGAAGCAGCCGGGGGCGAAAATCATCCACGACCCGCGTCTGACATGGAACACGGTGGACATCGTGACCCGCAGCGGCGGCCAGCCGGTGATGTCGAAGACGGGGCATGCGTTCATCAAGGAGCGGATGCGCCAGGAAGACGCCATCTACGGCGGGGAGATGAGCGCGCACCATTACTTCCGCGACTTCGCCTACTGCGACAGCGGGATGATCCCGTGGCTGCTGGTGGCGGAGCTGCTGTGCCTGAAGAACAGTTCGCTGAAATCGCTGGTGGCGGACCGCCAGGCGGCGTTCCCGGCGTCGGGAGAGATCAACCGCAAGCTGGGGAATGCGGCGGAGGCGATAGCGCGCATCCGGGCGCAGTATGAGCCGGCGGCCGCACACATCGACACAACGGACGGTATCAGTATTGAATACCCTGAGTGGCGCTTTAACCTGCGCACGTCCAACACGGAGCCGGTGGTGCGTCTGAACGTTGAGTCCAGAGCGGATACTGCGTTAATGAATGCAAAAACCGAAGAGATTTTAGCTCTTCTCAAGTAATGCATTATCCATAATGGAAGCCATAGGGTCAGATTTTAATCGTATTTTTGACCTTATGGCTTATTCTTGACATCCCACTGGTCAAAGCGTAAAACCGCGCACAGCATTATTAAAATTCGTGGCTAGCCGCCATTACCCAGTTAACTGATTAAAGTGTAATCGAATGAAAATTACTATTTCCGGTACAGGTTATGTTGGTTTATCGAACGGTATCCTGATTGCGCAAAACCACGAAGTGGTGGCCCTGGATATCGTACAGGCCAAAGTGGATATGCTTAACCAGAAGATCTCTCCGATTGTGGATAAAGAGATTCAGGAATATCTGGCAGAAAAACCGTTAAATTTCCGTGCCACCACGGATAAGCACGACGCCTATCGTAATGCGGACTACGTGATCATTGCGACGCCGACCGATTATGATCCCAAAACTAACTACTTCAACACCTCTACGGTGGAAGCGGTTATTCGCGATGTCACAGAGATCAACCCGAACGCGGTGATGATCATTAAATCGACCATCCCGGTGGGGTTCACCCGCGATATCAAAGAACGTTTAGGGATTGATAATGTTATTTTCTCTCCGGAGTTCCTGCGTGAAGGACGTGCGCTGTACGACAACCTGCACCCGTCGCGTATTGTCATTGGTGAGCGCTCTGCGCGTGCCGAACGTTTTGCTGATCTGCTGAAAGAAGGCGCGATCAAGCAGGATATCCCAACCCTGTTTACCGACTCCACCGAAGCGGAAGCGATCAAACTGTTCGCTAACACCTATCTGGCGCTGCGCGTTGCCTATTTCAACGAGCTCGACAGCTATGCTGAAAGCCAGGGGCTGAACAGCAAACAGATTATCGAAGGGGTATGCCTGGATCCGCGTATCGGCAACCACTACAACAACCCGTCCTTTGGCTATGGCGGCTACTGCCTGCCGAAAGATACCAAGCAGCTGTTGGCGAACTACGAATCGGTCCCGAACAATATCATCGCGGCTATCGTCGATGCCAACCGTACCCGTAAAGACTTTATCGCGGATTCTATTCTCGCTCGTAAGCCGAAAGTGGTGGGTGTGTATCGCCTGATCATGAAGAGTGGTTCAGACAACTTCCGCGCCTCTTCTATTCAGGGCATTATGAAGCGCATCAAGGCGAAAGGTATTCCGGTTATTATCTATGAACCGGTGATGCAGGAAGATGAGTTCTTCAACTCCCGCGTCGTGCGCGACCTGAATGCCTTCAAACAAGAGGCGGATGTGATCATTTCCAACCGTATGGCGGAAGAGCTAGCGGATGTCGCAGATAAGGTTTATACCCGCGATCTGTTTGGCAACGATTAATCCTGTCTGTCTGTCACTGGCGGCCTGCCGCC
>NZ_GL882781.1:21597-22512 GCF_000195655.1 Klebsiella sp. MS 92-3 | reverse complement strand
TTTTTTTCTGCCGGGGGCGCCCCCCCCCCGCCAGTGTGTTCCTTTATCCCTCCTTCATTTCTCCTTCCCCGAGCCTATTTTCCGCTCATTCAGATTAACCTCAATAAATTGTGATGGACATTACGATCCTGCTCAAAAGCTGTTGCGGGTTGAAAACAGGTCCGATAAGTTAAACTTACCTTGTGAAGAGCTACCGTCACTGTGATGTAGATGCCGGAGATAAGCGCCGGGAGGTAAAACAAAGCCTGCAACGCAGGCTTTTGTTATTTATGGCATATGAATAAACGAGGGACAGGGCGTGAGTAGCGTTATTTTTCTTGCCTTAAGGCCATGCCAAAACGCAGAATGAATAGTCATTCTGTCATATCATTTTTTTATCTCTTAATATTATCTTAATCCAATTGCAATATGGAGCGGGCCTTACCACTTGCGTTTATTAAACGCCTGTTTCGTTTTCTTTCTGTCTTTCAGAAATGTAATTAAAGAGAACCCAGACACAGCAAGTAGTATGGCAGCCACCACTAAGAAAAATAGGTTTTGCATATTATATACCACCGGGCGTATGTTGATTGAATTATCAGTTTGATAAGGAATACACCAGTTTTGTGCTGTTGCATGGCTTTCTCTAACATATCCTGGATTTAGGAAAATTCCTACAGATAGTAATGTTTTTTATCAATCAGCATATAATGCTGTTTCCACTCACCAAATTGGGATGGATGACAGAAAAGTGTGAGTGCCTGGCGCGCGGATATTTGCTTTTTTGAAAAAGGCTGGATGAAACTGGTTTCAGGCGGGCGAGTAAAAAGGCAAAAATAGCGTCTATAGCACAAAATATTATATAAAAAATAATGAATGTGCATTCCGTCGACATATAGTCAGGATAACGGAGGTTACAGAGAAGGGGTTGGGGGG
>NZ_GL882781.1:9256-21480 GCF_000195655.1 Klebsiella sp. MS 92-3 | reverse complement strand
GTGGGGGGGGGGAGGGCAGGGGGATTAGATCTGATAGTAATCCTTGAACCACTCCACGAAGTTCTTCACGCCGTCCTTCACTGAAGTTTGCGGCTTAAAGCCCACCAGGTCATACAGCGGTTGGGTGTCTGCGCTGGTGTCCAGCACATCTCCCGGCTGGATCGGCATCATATTCTTCTGCGCTTCCATTCCCAGCGCTTCTTCCAGGGCGGTGATGTAGTCCATCAGTTCCACTGGTGAGCTGTTGCCAATGTTATATACCCGATACGGCGCGGAACTGGTGGCCGGGGAACCGCTCTCAACGGTCCAGTCGGCATTGGCCTGCGGGATCACATCCTGCACCCGAACCACCGCCTCGACGATGTCGTCGATATAGGTGAAGTCGCGCTTCATTTTGCCGTAGTTGTAAATGTCGATACTTTTTCCTTCCAGCATCGCTTTCGTGAACTTGAACAGCGCCATATCCGGGCGACCCCACGGACCATAAACTGTAAAGAAGCGCAGCCCGGTGGTCGGGATGCCGTACAGGTGAGAATAGGTGTGCGCCATCAGCTCATTAGCTTTCTTGGTGGCGGCATACAGGGAGACCGGATGATCGACGGAATCTTCGGTGGAGAACGGCATTTTACGGTTAAGGCCGTAAACCGAGCTGGAGGAGGCGTACACCAGGTGTTTCACCTTGGTATGACGGCAGCCTTCCAGAATGTTCAGATACCCCATCAGGTTAGCGTCTGCGTAGGCATACGGGTTTTCGAGCGAGTAGCGCACGCCGGCCTGGGCGGCCAGGTGGATCACACGATCAAATTGCTCTGTGGCGAACAGCTTTGCCATACCTTCACGGTCGGCCAGATCCAGCTGCTGGAAATGGAATGCCGGAGATGCCAGGCGATCCAGACGGGCCTGCTTCAGGCTGACGTCATAATAGTCGTTCATGTTGTCGATTCCGACAACATCATGCCCTTCATTCAGCAGGCGCTGCGCGATATGGAAGCCGATAAAACCTGCGGCACCAGTGACCAAAAACTTCATATTTTTCCTCCGGGGTGTGGATATCCCGTTCTACATAAGTGCCGATTTTACACTGGCTTGCGGTTGGGATCACTTGCTTTGCCATGACAAGATATGCAAGTAACTGTAAACAGCGGCGTCTGAGAGTAAATGCCTTGTAATTAATTATCATTCGTGAAAGGTATTAAGCCATTCAGAAGATGAAAAGCACTATAGAAACCAATATAAACAATGGGTTATCTGTTTGTTTCGGTTTTATCGAGTATTGCTAGGTTTTAGACGCGGTCTGGCCTCGTAGAGTAAAGATTGTTACTTTAGTTTGCCCGGTGTGTTTGTTTGCCGAGAGCTCATTTAGCGATAATGCCATGATATCGTCTAAAGTGTGTCCATTTTTACATTGAAAAAGCCATGCACCGGATTTTTACTTTAATTCCTTACTTGCAGAGTTATAATACGCTGCCGTTCTATTTAGCAGACTTAGGTATTGCTTGATAAATCATCACCAAAAGTTGTTATTAATATGCAAGAAATTATTTCAGAATTTCATGCTGTCCTTAGATGGTTCTTTTGCATGTAAGGGCGTGATGAGCAGGCGAGGGGAGTGCTACGCCAGGCATGTTGCTTGCGGAAATGAGAAAGTCCTGATAGCTAACGGAGAAGGGAAACGCCAGAGTAAAGCCTTTTTGCAGCTAAGGTAACGAGATGCATGGCTGTACTGAACAGTAATGCCATCTACAGTGCGGTTTGAACGGATGTGAGTGCTAAAAAATCGGTGGATCACGCATTTTGGTTGCGATAGCCAATGGCGGTAGCGTGGAAGAAAACACCAGGTGATTTTTTAATTTATTGAATCAAAAGGGTTTTTATCGTTTATGGCTGGGGTGTCGCTTGCGCTTCCGTTCAAATCATTGGTTGCAGTCGATGAATGGCAGCTGACCTGATAAACTTTGCCCGCAGCACAAAGCAGTCAGTTTCTCGATTGTTGAGCCTGACAGGATCGGCGAGGTAGACCTGGTATGACTAACTCATTCAGTGGATATTTGCAGAATAATTTATGAGTATAAAGATGAAGTACAATTTAGGGTATTTATTTGATTTGCTTGTTGTGATAACAAATAAAGATCTAAAAGTGCGCTATAAGAGCAGCATGCTAGGTTATTTATGGTCAGTAGCAAATCCATTGCTTTTTGCCATGATTTATTATTTTATATTTAAGCTGGTAATGAGAGTACAAATTCCAAATTATACAGTTTTCCTCATTACCGGCTTGTTTCCGTGGCAATGGTTTGCCAGTTCGGCCACTAACTCATTATTTTCATTCATCGCTAACGCTCAAATTATCAAGAAGACAGTTTTTCCCCGGTCCGTGATTCCGCTAAGTAATGTGATGATGGAAGGCTTGCATTTTCTTTGCACCATCCCGGTTATTGTTGTCTTTCTTTTTGTTTATGGCATGACGCCGTCCTTGTCCTGGGTTTGGGGTATACCTCTCATTGCTATTGGCCAGGTTATTTTCACCTTTGGTGTTTCAATCATCTTTTCAACGCTGAACCTGTTTTTCCGTGACCTGGAGCGCTTTGTCAGTCTGGGGATTATGCTGATGTTTTATTGTACGCCGATTTTATATGCGTCTGATATGATTCCGGAAAAGTTTAGCTGGATAATTACCTACAATCCGCTAGCGAGTATGATTCTTAGTTGGCGTGATTTATTCATGAATGGGACTCTTAATTATGAGTATATTTCTATACTCTATTTTACGGGAATCATTTTGACGGTTGTCGGTTTGTCTATTTTCAATAAATTAAAATATCGATTTGCAGAGATCTTGTAATGCACCCAGTTATTAACTTCAGTCATGTTACAAAAGAGTATCCTCTGTACCATCATATTGGCTCAGGAATCAAAGATTTAATTTTCCATCCGAAACGCGCTTTTCAGTTGCTGAAGGGGCGGAAATATTTAGCTATCGAAGACGTATCCTTTACAGTTGGCAAAGGTGAGGCTGTTGCCCTGATTGGACGTAATGGGGCAGGAAAGAGTACCTCTCTTGGTCTGGTTGCCGGCGTGATTAAGCCAACTAAGGGAACCGTCACCACTGAAGGACGGGTGGCATCGATGCTTGAACTCGGCGGAGGCTTTCATCCGGAACTTACCGGGCGTGAGAATATTTACCTGAATGCTACTCTGCTGGGCCTTAGGCGTAAAGAGGTCCAGCAACGTATGGAACGTATTATTGAATTTTCGGAACTTGGAGAATTCATCGACGAGCCCATCAGAGTATATTCAAGCGGAATGCTAGCTAAGTTAGGTTTTTCTGTCATCAGTCAGGTTGAACCGGATATTTTAATTATTGATGAAGTTCTGGCAGTAGGTGATATCGCTTTTCAGGCTAAATGTATTCAGACCATCAGAGATTTTAAGAAAAGAGGCGTGACGATACTGTTTGTTAGCCACAATATGAGTGACGTTGAAAAAATCTGCGATAGAGTCATCTGGATCGAAAATCATAGACTCAGAGAAGTGGGATCTGCAGATCGAATTATTGAACTGTACAAGCAAGCAATGGCTTAATCATTGGGTAATATAATGAACAATAGCGTTAAAATCTATACCAGCCACCATAAGCCTAGTGCTTTTCTTAATGCTGCAATTATCAAACCTCTGCATGTCGGCAAAGCAAATTCTTATAATGAAATTGGTTGCCCAGGAGATGACACTGGCGATAATATTTCCTTTAAGAATCCGTTTTATTGCGAACTAACTGCGCATTATTGGGTTTGGAAAAACGAAGAGCTAGCCGACTATGTCGGTTTTATGCACTATCGCCGTCATCTTAATTTTTCCGAAAAACAAACTTTTTCTGAGGATACCTGGGGGGTAGTGAACCATCCATGCATTGATGAAGAATATGAGAAGATCTTTGGATTAAACGAAGAAACAATTCAACGGTGTGTCGAAGGTTTTGATATCTTGCTGCCCAAAAAATGGTCTGTCACTGCGGCGGGAAGTAAAAATAATTACGATCACTATGAACGGGGTGAATACTTACACATTCGAGATTATCAGGCTGCCATTGCCATCGTTGAAAAACTATATCCAGAGTATAGTACAGCAATAAAAACGTTTAATGATGCCAGTGATGGCTATTACACAAATATGTTTGTTATGCGCAAAGATATTTTTGTTGATTATTCTGAGTGGCTCTTTTCCATTCTGGATAATCTCGAAGATGCCATCTCGATGAACAATTATAATGCCCAGGAAAAACGCGTTATTGGGCATATAGCTGAACGGCTGTTTAATATTTACATAATTAAGTTGCAACAAGATGGTGAGCTTAAGGTAAAAGAATTACAGCGTACCTTTGTAAGTAATGAAACATTCAATGGTGCACTGAATCCAGTTTTTGATTCTGCGGTTCCAGTTGTTATCAGTTTCGATGATAATTACGCAATCAGCGGTGGCGCATTAATTAATTCCATTGTCCGGCATGCGGATAAAAATAAAAATTATGATATCGTCGTACTCGAAAACAAAGTAAGCTATTTGAATAAAACACGGTTAGTAAATCTAACCTCTGCTCATCCGAATATTTCTCTTCGTTTTTTTGACGTTAATGCCTTCACTGAAATAAATGGTGTGCATACCCGAGCGCATTTTAGCGCATCAACTTATGCCCGTCTTTTTATTCCTCAACTGTTCAGACGATACGATAAAGTCGTATTTATTGATTCGGATACCGTTGTAAAGGCTGACCTGGGTGAACTGCTTGATGTCCCTCTGGGCAACAATTTAGTTGCAGCGGTTAAGGATATCGTCATGGAAGGTTTTGTAAAATTTTCTGCAATGTCGGCATCAGATGATGGCGTTATGCCGGCAGGCGAATATTTACAAAAAACCTTAAACATGAATAACCCTGATGAATATTTTCAGGCAGGGATTATTGTTTTTAATATCAAACAAATGGTCGAAGAAAATACTTTTGCTGAATTGATGCGGGTATTAAAGGCAAAAAAATACTGGTTCCTCGACCAGGATATCATGAATAAAGTATTCTACTCTCGAGTCACATTTCTGCCATTAGAGTGGAACGTTTATCATGGTAATGGCAACACGGATGATTTCTTCCCTAATCTTAAGTTTGCAACGTATATGAAATTTTTAGCAGCTCGCAAGAAGCCTAAAATGATTCATTATGCGGGTGAGAACAAACCATGGAATACCGAAAAAGTCGATTTTTACGACGACTTTATTGAAAACATCGCTAACACTCCATGGGAGATGGAAATCTATAAACGTCAGATGTCGTTAGCGGCTTCGATTGGTTTAACCCATAGCGAGCCGCAACAACAAATCTTGTTCCAGACCAAAATCAAGAACGTATTGATGCCTTATGTTAATAAATATGCACCAATAGGCACGTCAAGAAGAAACATGATGACTAAATATTATTATAAAGTACGCCGTGCTATTCTTGGATAATAAAAGAGACAACAGATGAAAAGTAAAAAAATATTGATCGTAGGTGCTGGCTTCTCTGGTGCAGTTATCGGTCGCCAACTTGCTGAGAAGGGACATCAAGTCCATATTATCGATCAGCGTGATCATATTGGGGGGAATTCCTATGATGCACGCGACTCTGAAACGAATGTGATGGTACATGTTTATGGACCCCATATTTTCCATACTGACAATGAAACAGTGTGGAACTATGTCAACAAGCATGCAGAGATGATGCCCTATGTGAACCGGGTTAAAGCGACAGTTAATGGTCAGGTATTTTCCCTGCCTATTAATTTGCATACTATCAATCAGTTTTTCTCAAAAACTTGTTCGCCTGATGAGGCCAGAGCGCTCATTGCTGAGAAAGGGGACAGCACTATTGCTGATCCACAAACTTTTGAAGAGCAAGCGTTACGCTTTATTGGTAAAGAGTTATATGAGGCCTTTTTTAAAGGATATACGATTAAACAGTGGGGGATGCAACCCTCCGAACTGCCCGCATCTATTCTTAAACGTCTTCCTGTTCGTTTTAACTATGATGATAATTATTTTAATCACAAATTTCAGGGCATGCCGAAATGTGGTTATACGCAGATGATTAAGTCCATTCTCAATCATGAGAATATCAAAGTTGACTTACAGCGGGAATTTATCGTTGACGAGCGAGCTCATTACGATCACGTATTCTATAGCGGTCCATTAGATGCGTTTTATGGCTACCAATATGGCCGTCTGGGCTATCGAACATTAGATTTTAAAAAGTTTATCTATCAGGGTGATTACCAGGGATGCGCAGTGATGAACTATTGTTCTGTGGATGTGCCCTATACTCGCATCACTGAACATAAATATTTTTCTCCCTGGGAACAACATGACGGGTCTGTTTGTTATAAAGAGTATAGCCGTGCTTGTGAAGAAAATGATATACCTTACTATCCTATTCGCCAGATGGGAGAGATGGCCCTTCTTGAAAAATATTTGTCACTGGCCGAGAATGAAACCAACATCACTTTTGTCGGTCGTCTTGGAACCTACCGTTACCTTGATATGGATGTGACCATCGCTGAAGCATTGAAAACGGCAGAAGTCTATTTAAATTCACTCACTGAAAATCAGCCAATGCCTGTGTTTACGGTTTCTGTACGATGAAATATACGGCATTGATAGTGACATTCAATCGGCTCGGTAAACTGAAAAAAACCGTTGAAGAGACCCTCAAACTTGAATTCACTAATATTGTTATTGTCAATAACGGGTCCACGGATGGGACCCAAGCCTGGCTTTCGTCAATTGTTGATACGCGAGTCATTGTATTAACCCTCACCGAGAATACCGGTGGGGCGGGGGGCTTTAAAACCGGTAGTCAGTATATCTGTGAACAGCTGGCAAGTGATTGGGTATTTTTCTACGATGACGATGCTTACCCCTATCCAGACACGTTGAAGTCCTTTTCACAGCTGGATAAGCGGGGATGTCGGGTATTTAGTGGACTGGTGAAAGATCCGCAAGGAAAACCGTGTCCGATGAATATGCCGTTCTCGCGTGTGCCAACTTCCCTTGGCGACACTGTACGCTATTTACGCTACCCTGGAGAGTTTATCCCGGCAGCTAATCGTTCTATGTTCGTACAAACGGTTTCATTTGTTGGGATGGTCATACATCGTGATCTGCTCGCGACCAGTCTTGACTACATTCGCGAACAGCTCTTTATCTACTTTGATGATCTTTACTTTGGCTATCAGCTATCATTAGCTGGTGAGCAAATTATGTATAGCCCGGAGTTGCTTTTTTATCATGATGTGAGTATTCAGGGCAAACTTATTGCACCTGAATGGAAGGTTTACTATCTATGCCGTAATTTGATCCTGTCCAAGAAAATATTCCAGAAAAATGGCGTGTATAGCAATTCAGCGATAGCGATACGCATCCTAAAATATATATTAATCCTGCCATGGCAACGTCAAAAATATTCCTATATGAAATTTATTCTTCGTGGAATTTCACATGGCATAAAAGGTATTAGTGGTAAGTATCATTAAGTGGGCATAGCAATGAGAAAACTGTGTTATTTCATAAATTCGGATTGGTACTTCGATTTACACTGGATTGATCGTGCCATCGCCTCCCGTGATGCAGGTTATGAGATTCACATCATCAGCCATTTTATTGATGACAACATAATAAATAAATTCAAAACATTCGGTTTTATTTGCCATAATGTTACTCTTGATGCTCAATCTTTTAATGCATTAGTTTTCTTTCGTACTTACCATGATGTGCAAAAAATTATAAAAAATAAAAAACCGGATCTCTTGCATTGCATCACTATCAAGCCATGTTTGATTGGTGGTGTGCTCGCGAAGAAATTTAATCTGCCGGTCATCGTAAGTTTTGTTGGGCTTGGAAGAGTATTTTCTTCAGACAGCACGCCTTTAAAATTATTGCGGCAGTTTACTATTGCTGCATATAAATATATTGCCAGTAATAAGCGCTGTATATTTATGTTTGAACATGACCGTGACAGAAAAAAACTGGCTAAGTTGGTTGGACTCGAAGAACAACAGACTATTGTTATTGATGGTGCAGGCATTAATCCAGAGATATACAAATATTCTCTTGAACAGAATCACGATGTCCCTGTTGTATTGTTTGCCAGCCGTATGTTGTGGAGTAAAGGACTGGGCGACTTAATCGAAGCGAAGAAAATATTACGCAGTAAGAATATTCACTTTACTTTGAATGTTGCTGGAATTCTGGTCGAAAATGATAAAGATGCAATTTCCCTTCAGGTCATTGAAAATTGGCATCAGCAAGGATTAATTAACTGGTTAGGTCGTTCGAATAACGTTTGCGATCTTATTGAGCAATCAAATATCGTTGCTTTGCCATCTGTTTATTCTGAAGGTGTTCCGCGAATTCTTCTGGAAGCATCTTCTGTGGGTCGCGCTTGTATTGCTTATGATGTCGGTGGTTGTGATAGCCTTATTATTGATAATGATAATGGAATTATTGTTAAAAGCAATTCACCTGAAGAGTTGGCTGATAAACTTGCCTTTTTGCTTAGCAATCCTAAAGCACGCGTTGAAATGGGTATTAAAGGAC
Organism: Klebsiella sp. MS 92-3; assembly: GCF_000195655.1. Classification (NCBI taxonomy): domain Bacteria; kingdom Pseudomonadati; phylum Pseudomonadota; class Gammaproteobacteria; order Enterobacterales; family Enterobacteriaceae; genus Klebsiella; species Klebsiella sp. MS 92-3. The sequence goes on along the minus strand of NZ_GL882781.1, from coordinate 12,864 downwards.
GTAAGCGTATTCAGGATAAATTCTCGAGTGGGATGATTATAAGTAAAACGCTAAAGACTTATCATGATGTGGTTGAGGGATAGTTGTCGATCAAACGGTTATCCTTTTTTATTAATTGCCAGATATTGTTTCTTTACCATCAAATTTTTTTTGAAGTATATTATTAACTAAAGTTACTGTAACGTGTCACTCGGGAGGCGATCAAATGTCTGAAAGATCTTCAAGTGCACTGGTCTCTGTTGTGATACCTGTGCACGATGCTGCAGAATATATATCTGATACGCTAAATTCCATTTTATCGCAATCGTTACAGGATATTGAAGTCATCATTATTGATGACAATTCAGCTGATGATACGTTAAAGCTACTGCAGTCCTTTGCCGCTAATGACTCGCGAATACGTCTTTTGAATAATTCGCAGAATATCGGTGCAGGTGCATCACGTAACATGGGGTTAAAAATAGCAAGTGGCGAATATATCATTTTTCTTGATGATGACGATTATGCCGATGCTAATATGCTCAAACGGATGTATGATCATGCTGCATTGCTGCAAGCCGATGTGGTTATCTGCCGATGCCAGTCTTTAGATCTACAAACCCATTCATATGCACCAATGCCATGGTCTGTGCGCGTAGATTTACTCCCCCAAAAAGAACTATTTTCATCAGATGAAATTACTCATAATTTCTTTGATGCATTTATCTGGTGGCCCTGGGATAAGCTTTTCCGTCGCCAGGCTATACTGGATACTGGGTTACAATTCCAGGATTTAAGAACGACTAATGATTTATTTTTTGTTAGCGCTTTTATGCTACTTACCAAAAGAATGGCGTTCCTGGATGAGATCTTGATTTCTCATTCCATTAACCGCAGTGGTTCATTATCGGTGACCAGAGAGAAATCATGGCATTGTGCTCTTGATGCGTTACGTGCCCTCTATTCCTTTATTGACTCAAAGCACTTGTTGCCTTCACGTGGTAGAGACTTTAATAATTATGCAGTGACTTTTCTTGAGTGGAATTTAAATACGATTTCTGGTCCGGCGTTTGATTCTTTATTCACTGCTTCACGCGAATTCATCGCCTCATTGGATATTGATGAAAGCGATTTTTATGATGATTTTATCAAAGCGGCACACTATCGCCTGATTCGGTTAACGCCGGAAGAGTATCTTTTCTCGTTAAAAGATCGGGTATTACATGAGCTTGAATCCTCTAATTTATCTTCAGAGAAGTTGCAAGCCAGTATTGCTTCTCAGGATCAAGTTCTTAAAGCCAGGGAAGAAGAAATTGATGAGCTAAGAGCGTCCGTTGCACAGAAAAAAGAACGTATTGATAGGTTGGTCCAGCGAAATGCATATTTAGAGACTGAGTATCAGAAACAGCAAGATCAATTAACTAAACTACAAAATGAATTAAATAACGCTGCTCAACGTTATTCAGCCCTTATTTCATCATTGTCATGGAAAGTTACAAGACCTTTAAGGTTAATCAAAGCGTTAATCACGAGGAAAATGTAATATTTTTATCAATACTTCATGCTTATTTTAGTTGCAGAGAAATACTCCTGATTAACGAGCAAAGTTATGCAGGGAGGCATATTAACACCTCCCTTTGCTATTATTACCTATGCCGTGCTCTTAAATTATCAATCACTTCCCCGAGATCCAGCCCCTGGTCCTGCAGCAGCACCAGCAGGTGATACATCAGGTCCGACGCCTCATTCTTCAGCTCGAAGCGGTCGTTCACCGTGGCGGCCAGCGCGGTCTCCACGCCTTCTTCCCCCACTTTCTGCGCAATACGCTTGGTGCCGCCGGCATACAGCTTCGCCGTGTAGGAGCTCTCCGGGTCGGCGTGTTTACGCTCGGCCAGCAGCTGCTCCAGCTGATAGAGGAACAGCCACTGGTGGCCGGTTTCGCCGAAGCAGCTGGTGGTGCCTTTGTGGCAGGTCGGCCCGATCGGGTTTACCAGCACCAGCAGCGTATCGTTGTCACAGTCCGGCGTGATGCTCACTACATTGAGGACATGGCCCGAGGTTTCACCCTTGGTCCACAGCCGCTGCTTGGTGCGCGAGTAAAAGGTGACCTTGCCGGTGGCTTCGGTTTTCTCTAGCGCCTCCTTGTTCATGTAGCCGTGCATCAGCACTTCGCCGGATACGGCGTGCTGCACGATGGCCGGCATCATGCCGTCCGTTTTTTCCCAGTCCAGCTGTTCAGTCAACATACCCTTATCTCCACGCCCTGTGCCGCCAGGTACGCTTTCAGTTCGCCAATATTAATAATCTGTTTGTGGAATACCGAAGCCGCCAGCGCGCCGTCAACGTCGGCGTCGCGGAAGGCTTCGAGGAAGTGTTCCATAGTGCCCGCGCCGCCGGAGGCGATCAGCGGGACGTGGCACACCGCGCGAACCTTCGCCAGCTGCTGCAGGTCGTAACCGTTGCGCACCCCGTCCTGGTTCATCATATTGAGAACGATCTCGCCTGCGCCGCGCTTCTGCACTTCCTCCACCCAGTCGAGGGTTTCCCACTGCGTCACCCGGGTGCGGCTCTCGTCGCCGGTATACTGGTTGACGTGATACTTGCCGGTCTCTGCATCAAACCAGGTATCAATCCCCACCACGATACACTGCACGCCAAAGCGGTCGGCAAGGCGGGTGATCAGCGTCGGGTCGGCGAGAGCAGGGGAGTTAATCGAGATCTTATCGGCGCCGAAGGAGAGGATCTGCGCCGCGTCTTCCAGCGACTTGATCCCGCCCGCCACGCAGAAAGGAATATCAATCACTTCCGCTACCCGCGACACCCAGCTCTTGTCGACCACCCGACCGTCGCTGGAGGCGGTGATATCATAGAACACCAGTTCGTCGGCCCCTTCGTCGGCATAGCGCTTGGCCAGCGGGACGATGTCGCCAATGATCTCGTGATTACGGAACTGCACGCCTTTCACTACCTGGCCGTCGCGGACGTCGAGGCAGGGGATTATCCGTTTTGCCAGCATTGAATGGCCTCCGTTACGTTGAATTTACCTTCCAGCAGCGCGCGACCGACAATCACGCCGCGCACCCCGGTGCCGCGCAGGGCGGCAATATCATTGAGATCGCCGATGCCGCCGGATGACTGAAACGCCACCTGCGGGTAGCGGGCGCAGACTTCCTCGTACAGCGAGACGTTAGAGCCTGCCAGCGTGCCGTCGCGGGAGATATCGGTGCACAGCACGTGCTGCAGGCCGACCGGCAGATAACTTTCCACCAGCTCCTCCAGCGTCACGCCGGAGTTTTCCTGCCAGCCGCTGACCGCCACCTGCTTATTGCCGTCGGCGTCGATACGCACGTCGAGGGCGAGCACCAGCCGTTCTGGGCCAAAGCGTTTGAACCAGCCTTTCACTTCCTCCGGGGATTTCACCGCGGTGGAGCCGACCACCACGCGGGCGACGCCGGCCTCAAGCAGGGCCGCGACATCCGCTTCGGTCCGCACGCCGCCGCCGACCTGCACCGGGACGTCAACCCCGGCGACCAGCGATTTCAGCAGCGGGATCTGGCGCTTCGCCGGATCCTTCGCCCCGGTCAGATCGACCAGGTGCAGGACTTCCGCTCCCTGAGCGGCATAGGCCT
>NZ_GL882781.1:5571-9123 GCF_000195655.1 Klebsiella sp. MS 92-3 | reverse complement strand
CCTGCGGGCGCGGCAGCGGATCGCTGCCATAGTCGCGCTGCTGGCCGTAATCGCCCTGATGGAGACGAACGACGGTGCCGTCGATTAAATCTAAAGCAGGAATAATCATCACATCTCCAGGAAGTTTTTCAGCAGCTGCGCCCCGGCGCTCCCGGAGCGCTCCGGGTGGAACTGCACGCCAAAGAAGTTATCTTTCTGCACCGCGGCGGTGAACGCCTCGCCGTAATTGCACTGGGCGATGGTGTACGGGTTGACCGGCATGGCGTAGCTGTGCACGAAGTAGAAATACGCGCCTTCTTCAATGCCGCGGAACAGCCGATCGCCAGCTTTGGCATAAACCCGGTTCCAGCCCATGTGCGGCAATGGCAGACCGTGGTCAGTCATCTTCGGCACCTCTTCTTCGATAATGCCTAGCAGATCGACGCCGTTGTTCTCCTCGCTGCGCTTGCCGAGCAGCTGCATGCCCAGGCAAATCCCCAGCACCGGCTGGGTACAGGCTTTGATCAGGTCGATCAGCTCGCGGTCGCGCAGCTGATCCATCGCCGCCTGGGCGGTGCCGACGCCGGGAAGAAACAGTTTATCGGCACGCAATACCACTTCCGGATCGCGGCTGACCACCGGCTCATAGCCGTGGCGGCCAATCGCCGATTTCACCGAATTGAGGTTGGCGCAGCCGGTATCAAGGATCACCACATTCATTACAGCACCCCTTTGGAAGACGGCAGGGCATCGCCCTGGACGCGGATCGCCTGGCGCAGCGTACGGCCAAAGGCTTTGAACAGGCTCTCCACGCGGTGGTGATCGTTCTTGCCCTTGGTTTTCAGGTGCAGGGTCACCGCCATGGTGTAGGAGAGCGAGCGGAAGAAGTGTTCCACCATCTCGGTGCTCAGATCGCCGACGCGCTGATAGGTGAAGTCCGCCTTATACTCCAGGTGCGGACGGCCGGAGATATCCAGCGCGCAGCGGGCGAGACACTCGTCCATCGGCAGCACGAAGCCGAAGCGGTTGATGCCGCGCTTGTCGCCAAGGGCCAGCTTCAGGGCTTCGCCGAGGGCCAGGCCGGTATCCTCCACCGTGTGGTGGTCGTCGATGTACAGATCGCCGCCGACGTTAACCTCCATGCGGAAGCCGCCGTGGGTGGCGATTTGGTCGAGCATATGGTCAAAAAAGCCGACGCCGGTATGGATCTTGCTGCCGCCTTCGCGGTCCAGCCACACTTTCACATCCACCTGGGTCTCTTTGGTGATGCGCTCGACGTGGGCATAGCGGTCGCGGCGGGTCAGCTGCTCGCAGATGGTCGGCCAGTCGAGCGTCTCGCGGTCATAGCGCAGACCGGTAATTCCCATGTTATCCGCCAGCTCAAGGTCGGTGGCCCGGTCGCCAATCACATAGCTGTGGGCTTTATCCAGCACGCCCTCTTCCAGCCACGGCAGCACCAGCTGCGTTTTTGGCTTGCGGCAGGCGCAGTTGTCGCCCGGGAAGTGCGGACAAATCAGCACCTCTTCAAAGTTAACGCCCTGCGAGGCGAAGATCTGCATCATCAGGTTGTGCGGGCCATCAAACGCTTCCTGCGGCAGACTGTCGGTTCCCAGGCCATCCTGATTGGTGATCATCACCAGCTTATAGCCTTCCTGCTGCAGCTTCAGCAGCGCCGGGATCACCTGCGGCTCAAACGCCAGCTTGTCGAACCGGTCCACCTGGAAATCCTCCGGCGGTTCGGAAATCAGAGTGCCGTCACGGTCAATAAAGAGATACTTCTGGGTCATACATTCTCCGCAGTCAAGGCGTCAATCACGCGCTGGCTCTCGGCACGGGTACCGATAGTGATACGCAAACAGCCGCTTAATGAAGGTTGTTTATTCTGGTCACGTAAGATAATGCCCTGATCCCACAAAGATTTAAACACTGCGCTGGAGGCGGTTATCCGCGCCAGCACATAGTTGGTCTCGGAATCGAAGACCTGCTCCACGCAGGCGATGCCGCGCAGCTGTTCCACCAGGTAGCGGCGCTCGTCAAGGATCTGCGCCACGCGCTGGCGCATCGCGGCGATCCCCTCCGGGCTCAGGGCCTGGGCGGCGATATCGGCCACCGGCGTGGAGAGCGGGTACGGGGCGATCACTTTCAGCAGCACGTTGATCACCTCGGCGTTGGCGAGGGTGAAGCCGCAGCGCAGGCCGGCGAGGGCGAAGGCTTTGGACAGCGTGCGCAGCACCACCAGGTGCGGATAGTCGCTGAGCCAGCCGGCCAGCGTCGCCTGCGGGCAGAATTCAATATAGGCTTCGTCGGCCACCACGATGGCTTTGCCGCGGGTCATCTCCAGCAGGTCGCGCATCGACTGCGGGTCGATAATCTGCCCGGTCGGGTTGTTCGGGCTGCAGACGAAGACCACCTTCACGCCGTCCAGCCGCGCTTCGATGCCCGGCAGGTCGAGCTGCCAGTCGGCCAGCGTCGGCACGGTGCGGCACTCGACGCCGATGGTCTCGGCGCTGACGCTGTACATGCCGTAGGTCGGCGGGCAGTAGAGCACCGCGTCTTCGCCGGGCTCACAGAAGGCGCGGATCAGCAGCTCGATGCCTTCGTCGGCGCCGCGGCTGACCAGCACCTGCTCCGGTTTGACCTCGGCGTAGCGGGCGTAGCTCTCAATCACGGCCTTCGGCTGCGGCTCCGGATAGCGGTTCAGCGTCTGTTCGGTAAGCTGGAAGGCTACGGCGGTAGGGAATTCGTTGGCGTTGAGCCAGACGTCGCCTTTGCCGCCCAGCCGGCGAGCGGATTGATACGGGGTCAGCGCGCGGACGTTGGCGCGGGCTAAATCTTCAATGCTCATGCTTGCTCCTTCAGGGCGGCAACGCGCAGCGTTACGGCGTTTTTGTGGGCGTCAAGGCGCTCGGCGGCGGCCAGGATCTCAATCGTTGAGGCGAGGGCGGCAAAGCCGTCGCGCGACAGCTCCTGCACGGTCATCCGCTTCTGGAAGTCGGCCAGACCGAGGCTTGAGCAGGTGGCGGTATAACCATAGGTCGGCAGGACGTGGTTGGTGCCCGAGGCGTAGTCGCCCGCGGATTCCGGTGACCAGTCGCCAAGGAAAACGGAACCGGCGCTGGTGATGCTGTCCACCAGCTCGCGGGCCTGACGGGTCTGAATGATCAGGTGCTCCGGGCCGTACTGGTTGGAGATAGCCACGCACTGCGCCAGATCGCGAGCCACGATGATCCGGCTGGCGGAGAGCGCCACGCGGGCGGTTTCCGCGCGCGGCAGGGCGGCCAGCTGGCGCTCCACGGCTTCGGCGACGCGGCTGCCCATGTCGGCGTCCGGGGTCAGGAGGATCACCTGCGAGTCCGGGCCGTGTTCCGCCTGCGACAGCAGGTCAGAGGCGACAAAGTCCGGGTTGGCGCCGCTGTCGGCGATGACCAGCACTTCCGACGGGCCGGCCGGCATGTCGATGGCTGCGCCGTCCAGACGCTGGCTGACCTGGCGTTTGGCTTCCGTGACGTAAGCGTTGCCCGGGCCAAAGATTTTATCCACCTTCGGCACCGACTCGGTACCGAGGGCGAGGGC
>NZ_GL882781.1:3874-5404 GCF_000195655.1 Klebsiella sp. MS 92-3 | reverse complement strand
AGCTGTGCGGCATAGAGGATCTCATCGGCAATCGGCGGCGGCGAGCAGAGCACCACCTGCTGACAGCCGGCGATGCGCGCCGGCGTCGCCAGCATCAGCACCGTGGAGAACAGCGGCGCTGAGCCGCCGGGAATGTACAGTCCGACGGAGGCGATAGGGCGGGTGACCTGCTGGCAGCGCACCCCCGGCAGCGTTTCGACATCCACCGCCTGCAGCTGTTGCGCGTTGTGGAAGGTCTCGATGTTTTTCACCGCCACCGCCATCGCCTGCTTCAGCTCATCGCTGAGGCGCTCGTCGGCGGCGGCGATCTCCGCCTCGCTCACCTGCAGCGCGGCGACGGTGGTTTTATCAAACTTCGCGCTGTATTCGCGCAGCGCCCCGTCGCCGTTGGCTTTGACGTTATTCAGGATCTCCGTCACCGTTTTACTGATGCTGTCGGAGGCGGAAATCGCCGGGCGCGTTAAGAGTTGCTGTTGTTGGTCTGCGCTACAGCCGTTCCAGTCGATGATTGTGTTGAAGCTCATGATTGTATTCCCCTGTGTGTCCCGTGACCGGCTGGCCGATTACTCCATCATTTTCTCAATCGGCAGCACCAGAATGGAGCTGGCGCCCAGCGCCTTCAGTTTTTCCATGGTCTCCCAGAACAGGGTTTCGCTGCTGACCATGTGCATAGCCACGCGCTGCTTGTCGCCTGCCAGCGGCAGAATAGTCGGCCGCTCGGCGCCCGGCAGCAGGGCAACCACTTCTTCCAGGCGTTCGGTCGGGGCGTGCATCATGATGTATTTCGACTCGCGGGCCTGAATCACGCCCTGAATACGGGTCAGCAGGCGGTCAATCAGCTGCTGTTTGGCGTCGGCCATTTCGCCGTCGCGCTGGATCAGACAGGCTTTGGAGCGGTAGATCACTTCCACTTCGCGCAGGCCGTTGGCTTCCAGAGTGGCGCCGGTGGAGACCAGGTCGCAGATAGCGTCGGCGAGGCCGGCGCGCGGCGCCACTTCCACGGAGCCGTTCAGCAGACAGGATTTAAAGGAGATACCTTTTTGATCGAGGTAGCGCTTCAGCAGGTGCGGGTAAGAGGTGGCGATACGTTTGCCGTCCAGCGCCGCCGGGCCGTTCCAGGCTTCATCCACCGGAGTCGCCAGCGACAGGCGGCAGCCGCCGAAGTCGAGACGGCGCAGGGTGAAGTAGCGCGGGTCTTCGCCCTGAGCGCGGCGGCTGAGCAGCTCTTCTTCCAGCACGTTTTCGCCGATAATGCCGAGGTCGACAACACCGTCCATCACCAGTCCCGGGATATCGTCATCACGCACGCGCAGAATATCGATTGGCATATTTTCCGCCAGCGCAATCAGACGCTGGGTGTGCAAATTGACTTTAATGCCGCAGCGGCTGAGTAATTCGCGTGAATCTTCGCTTAAACGGCCTGATTTCTGAATAGCTATGCGTAAACGGGTGTTGTCTAACATTGTTCTTTTCCTCTGAATACCTGTCTGAATCTGTCCGAATTTGGTCCAAAAAAAAGCCCCCCCCCCC
>NZ_GL882781.1:0-3760 GCF_000195655.1 Klebsiella sp. MS 92-3 | reverse complement strand
CCGGAAGTGAATCTTCCGGGGGCTCTCTGCGCGTTCATGCACCACTGGAAGATCCAAACGTCTTCCAGCACACATCGCCTGAAAGACTAGTCAGGATGATGGTGATGATGGTGGTGTTTAAATTGAACGCGGTTCATAAAAATTCTCTGTGAATGACTATGCATTTGATGTCCTTTAACCTAAACCACTTCCGCCGCAGAAAGCAAGGGCTTTTTTCTATCATTAATTCATTTCATATTGAGCGAAGAAATTGTCAGTTGCCGCTGGCTGGCGTAGCCTGTAATCAGCACAGCGAAAGAGTCAGGAGCCTGGGATGAAAAAGGTCGCGATAGTCGGTTTGGGATGGCTGGGGATGCCGCTGGCGCTGTCGTTGACGGCGCGAGGCTGGCAGGTCACCGGCAGTAAAACTACGCAGGATGGCGTGGAGGCGGCGCGGATGTGCGGGATCGACAGCTATCCGCTGCGCCTGGAGCCGCAGCTGGTCTGTGATACCGAGGACCTCGACGCGCTGATGAACGTCGATGCGCTGGTGATCACCCTGCCGGCCCGGCGTACCGGGGCAGGGGAAGGGTTTTATCTACAGGCGGTGCAGGAGATCGTCGATACCGCGCTGGCGTACCATATTCCGCGGATCGTCTTCACCAGCTCCACCTCGGTGTATGGCAACGTCAACGGTACGGTGAAGGAGAATTCCCCGCGTCTGCCGCAAACTGCCAGCGGACAGGTGCTCAAGGAGCTGGAGGACTGGCTGCACAACCTGCCGGGGACATCGGTGGATATTCTGCGCCTGGCCGGGCTGGTGGGGCCTTCCCGCCATCCGGGACGTTTTTTCGCCGGCAAGTCGGCGCCGGATGGCCAGCACGTGGTCAATCTGGTGCATTTGCAGGATGTGGTGGCCGCTATCGAACTGCTGCTGCAGGCCCCGAAGGGCGGGCACATCTATAATCTATGTGCGCCCCGCCATCCGGCGCGCGGCCTCTTTTATCCGCAGATGGCCCGCGAGCTCGGTCTGCCGCCGCCGGTGTTCAGCGACAGCCCGGACGGCGGCCAGGGCAAGATTGTAGATGGCAATCGTATCTGCAATGAGCTGGGGTTTGAGTACCAGTACCCCGATCCGCTGGTGATGCCGATGGAGTGATCCGCCAGCGGTGATTCGCATACCGTAAGGGGGTAGCGATGAAACCACTGCTGGATGTCCTCGTGATCCTGGATGCCCTGGAAAAAGAGGGGAGCTTTGCCGCCGCGTCGGCAAAGCTCTTTAAAACGCCCTCGGCGCTGAGCTACACCATTCACCGCCTGGAAAGCGATCTCAATATTCAGCTGCTCGACCGCAGCGGCCATCGCGCGCGCTTTACCCCCAGCGGACAGATGCTGCTGGAGAAAGGGCGGGAGGTGCTGCATATCGCCCGCGAACTGGAGATCCGGGCGGTTAAGCTGCAGCAGGGGTGGGAGAATAGCCTTCGTCTGGCGGTGGACAGCACCTTTCCCGTGGCGCTGCTCTCGCCGCCAATCGCTGCATTTTATCAACAACAGCCGCTGACCCGGCTGCACTTCACGCTGAACCCCTCCCTGCTGGACTGGCGGCCGCTGACTGACGGGCAGGCCGATCTGCTGCTGGGGGCGCTCGGCGAGCCGCCGCCGCTGAGCGGTTATGACTATCTCCCCCTCGGCGAGCTGGAGCTGCTGCTGGTCGTTGCCCCACAGCATCCGCTGGCGCGACACCGCGCACCGTTGAGCTGGCGAACCCTGCGCCGTTATCGGGCGGTGGCAACCGGCGAGGGCGGGGCGCTACTCAGCGATCAGGAGACCCTGACGGTGTGTGACGCCGCGGGGCAGCTGGCGCTGCTGCGCCTGGGGCTGGGCTGGGGGTGCCTGCCGCGCTATCAGGTGCAGGGTCTGCTGGACAGCGGCGAGCTGGTCTGCATGACCGTGCGCGGGCTGTCGCCTCGTCAACGCGCGTGGATCGCCTGGAATGACGCCACCTGCGGTTTGGCTGGCAAATGGTGGCGGGAAACGCTATTAGCAAATAGTGCTATTTTTACAATTTATCATACGGAAACCGTATAGATATTAGCACGTTAAAAATTATGCTTACGCAATGAACTTCATAACATCTTGTCAACGCCGTTGAATTTGTTGCAAAATATGCGGCCTGAAAACCAGAGACTAGCCGACGCTTTTTTTTAAAGTGTCGGTTATTTTTTTGGTCGAAAGACACATCATTCAATACCAAGAGGCCGGGCTTCGTACCGGATAGATATTTACTAAAAACCGACAGTCGTTGTCGCTGAGGAATAGAAAGAAATGGGGCAATTTTTTGCTTACGCGCTGGCGTTCACCGTAAAAGGGGATAACTATGTCGCATAACGCTACTCCAAATACCTCTCGCGTGGAATTACGTAAAACGCTTACGTTAGTTCCGGTTGTAATGATGGGCCTGGCCTATATGCAGCCGATGACGCTGTTCGATACGTTTGGTATCGTCTCTGGTATGACCGACGGTCACGTGCCGACGGCCTACGCCTTTGCGTTAATCGCTATCCTGTTTACTGCCCTGAGCTATGGCAAGCTGGTACGTCGTTACCCTTCTGCCGGCTCGGCGTATACCTATGCGCAGAAATCCATCAGCCCGACCGTTGGCTTTATGGTGGGTTGGTCCTCGCTGCTCGACTACCTGTTCGCGCCGATGATCAACATTCTGCTGGCGAAAATCTATTTTGAAGCGCTGGTGCCTTCGATTCCGTCGTGGGTGTTTGTTATCGCGCTGGTCGCCTTTATGACCGCCTTTAACCTGCGCAGCATTAAATCCGTGGCCAACTTCAACACCGTGATCGTGGTGCTGCAGGTGGTGTTGATCGCCGTTATCCTCGGCATGGTGATTTATGGCGTGTTTGAAGGCGAGGGCGCCGGTACGTTGGCCAGCAGCCGTCCGTTCTGGTCCGGTGACGCGCACGTGATCCCGATGATTACCGGGGCGACGATCCTGTGCTTCTCGTTTACCGGTTTCGACGGCATCAGCAACCTGTCTGAAGAGACCAAAGATGCAGAGCGCGTCATTCCGCGCGCGATCTTCCTGACCGCGCTGATCGGCGGCCTGATCTTCATCTTTGCCACCTACTTCCTGCAGCTGTACTTCCCGGATATCTCGCGCTTTAAAGATCCGGATGCGTCACAGCCGGAAATTATGCTCTACGTGGCAGGTAAAGCCTTCCAGGTTGGCGCGCTGATCTTCTCCACCATCACCGTACTGGCGTCCGGTATGGCGGCGCACGCTGGCGTGGCGCGTCTGATGTACGTTATGGGCCGCGACGGCGTGTTCCCGAAAAGCTTCTTCGGCTACGTGCACCCGACCTGGCGCACTCCGGCGATGAACATCATCCTGGTCGGCGCGATTGCGCTGCTGGCGATTAACTTCGACCTGGTGATGGCGACGGCGCTGATTAACTTTGGTGCGCTGGTGGCGTTTACCTTCGTTAACCTGTCGGTGATTTCCCAGTTCTGGATCCGTGAGAAACGCAACAAGACGCTGAAAGACCACTTCCAGTATCTGTTCCTGCCGATGTGCGGCGCCCTGACCGTCGGCGCGCTGTGGGTCAACCTGGAAGAGAGCTCGATGATTCTGGGCCTGATCTGGGCCGGTATCGGTCTGGTCTATCTGGCCTGCGTGACCAAAAGCTTCCGCAACCCGGTGCCGCAGTACGAAGACGTGGCGTAAGGCGTAGCGTGATGTGATTGAGAAAAGCCGGAGGGAAACCTCCGG
>NZ_GL882780.1:2730-7651 GCF_000195655.1 Klebsiella sp. MS 92-3 | reverse complement strand
GGGGGGGGGGGGGGGGAGCCGCTTTACTCCGCAAAGGCCCGCAGCGCATCGCCAGTGAGGCGATAACGCACCCATTCATCCTGCGGCTGCGCGCCAATGCTCAGATAGAAATCAATCGCCGGCTGGTTCCAGTCGAGCACGCTCCACTCCAGACGCCCGCACTGACGTTGTACAGCATATTGCGCGATGGTTTTCAGCAGCGCTTTTCCGGCGCCGATCCCGCGATAGTCGGGGGTGACGTACAGATCCTCCATATAGATACCATTGCGTCCAAGCCAGGTGGAGTAGCTGGTGAAAAACACCGCGTAGCCCACCGCTTTGCCCGCCACCTCGCAGATCAGCGCTTCGGTTTTGCTGCCGCTGGCAAACAGCGTCTCTCTGATCTCCTCTGGCGTCGTCACTACCTCTTCGGGGGCTTTCTCGTAGACCGCGAGTTCATAAATCATGTCGTAGATAGCGGTGGCGTCGTCCGGGGTGGCCTGGCGGATTGTGATGCTCATGGGGTGTCCTGTATCCATAGTCAAAAGAGAGCAAAATTGCTGACCCTGAGGATAAGCGGTATTGTGAAAAGAATTAAGTGCAATGAAATCAGCAAACGATGAATATTATGCATCCTGTCCTGCGCCGGATTGACCTCAACCTGTTGCCGGTCTTTGACGCGGTCTATCGCTCCCGCTCGGTACGCCTGGCGGCGGAAGAGCTGGCGATGAGCACCTCGGCGCTGAGCCATGCGCTTTCCCGGCTGCGCAGCGCCCTCAACGATCCGCTGTTCTACCGCGAAGGCCACCGGATGTGCCCCAGCGTCTATGCCAGCCAGCTGGCGCCCTCTATCGCTTCGGCGCTGAAGTTTCTCAACCAGGAGCTGACGCCGCCGGCGGCGTTTGTGCCGGCCGCCAGCACCGACTGCATGCAGATTGCGATCACCGATTTCACCGCGTTCTGCGTCTTTCCGACGCTGATGCATCACCTGCAGCGTGAGGCGCCCGGGCTGCGGTTTGAGCTCCGTTATCTGCCCCACAGCCCGGCGCTGACCGAGCTGCTGGCGGGCGAGGTCGACCTGGCCCTCGGGTTCAATACCCCTGACGAGCCAGCCCATCCCGATCTTGAGGAGATTAACTGGCTGCGGGACGAATATGTGGTCATCAGCCAGGCCAACCGGACGGCGCTGACCCTGGACGCCTACCTTGCTGCCCGTCATCTGGTGGTGACCCCGTGGAATGAGCGGCAGGGGGTGCTGGACTGTGAGCTGGAGCGGCAGGGCTATTCGCGGCAGGTGGCGATGAAAACCCCCTCGATGCTGAGCGCGCCCTTCATTATTGAGCAGAGCGACCTGTTGATGGCGCTGCCCCGGCGAGCGGCGGAGACGATGGCCCGCGCCGCCCGGCTGACCATTTTCCCGCTGCCGTTTCCGGTTCCGCCGTTTGACGTCAAGATTTACGCCCACCAACGCAGCGGGAAACGCGAGGCTACCCGCTGGCTTATCTCCCTGTTGCAGACGCTGGTGGGGGAGTCCACCGCTTCCTGACGCGCTTTACAGCCGGCAGGGTATTTTGTTACCCCAGGCCAGGTTTTATGCCTTCAACCCACGGCGACATATCCTGGCCCCGGTCACAAAACGGAAAACTGACTTTTTCGCCGTCACCCGCGGCGTGGTTAGGACGGTGTGTGTTAAACGATTGTATGTAAAAGTAATGTTAATTAGTTAAATGTTATTCATGCGTAAAATGCATTAGTGGATGCGTTTATTACGCTTATTTCGTTCCCGGTTCTGTTTCAGTCTTCAGCGACAGGCGCGCGACAACGCGTGGATAACAAACTGGAGACCTGCATGCATTCAACAACCTCACAGATGAGTACCCGTGACCGGATCGGCGCCATTCTGCGCGTCACGTCCGGTAACTTTCTCGAACAGTTCGACTTTTTTCTGTTCGGGTTTTATGCCACCTACATCGCCCATACCTTTTTTCCGGCGAGCAGTGAATTCGCCTCGCTGATGATGACCTTCGCAGTCTTTGGCGCCGGCTTTTTGATGCGCCCCATCGGCGCCATCGTGCTTGGCGCCTACATCGACAAGGTGGGGCGGCGCAAGGGGCTGATCGTCACCCTGTCGATCATGGCCACCGGCACCTTCCTGATCGTGCTGATCCCCTCTTACCAGACCATTGGCCTGTGGGCGCCATTGCTGGTGCTGATCGGCCGTCTGCTGCAGGGCTTTTCCGCTGGCGCCGAGTTGGGCGGGGTGTCGGTCTATCTGGCCGAGATCGCCACACCGGGTCGCAAAGGCTTTTACACCAGCTGGCAGTCGGGCAGTCAGCAGGTTGCCATCATGGTGGCGGCCGCGATGGGCTTTGCCCTCAACGCGGTGCTGGAGCAGAGCGCCATCAGCGACTGGGGCTGGCGCATTCCGTTCGTCTTCGGCTGCCTGATTGTTCCGTTCATTTTCATCCTGCGCCGTAAGCTGGAGGAGACCCAGGAGTTTACCGCCCGCCGCCATCATCTGGCGATGCGCCAGGTGTTCGCCACGCTGCTGGCGAACTGGCAGGTGGTTATCGCCGGGATGATGATGGTGGCGATGACCACCACCGCGTTCTATCTGATCACCGTCTATGCGCCGACCTTTGGTAAAAAGGTGCTGATGCTCAGCGCCTCTGACAGCCTGCTGGTTACGCTGCTGGTGGCGATTTCCAACTTCTTCTGGCTGCCGGTGGGCGGGGCGCTGTCCGACCGCTTTGGCCGCCGGCCGGTGCTGATTGCCATGACCCTGCTGGCGCTGGCTACCGCCTGGCCTGCGCTGACCCTGCTGGCGAACGCGCCGAGCTTTTTGATGATGCTGAGCGTGCTGCTGTGGCTGTCGTTTATCTACGGCATGTACAACGGGGCGATGATCCCGGCGCTGACCGAAATTATGCCTGCCGAAGTGCGCGTGGCAGGTTTCTCGCTGGCCTACAGCCTGGCGACGGCGGTATTTGGCGGCTTCACGCCGGTGATTTCCACGGCGCTGATCGAGTATACCGGTGATAAAGCGTCTCCCGGCTACTGGATGAGCTTTGCCGCCATCTGCGGCCTGCTGGCCACTTGCTACCTCTATCGCCGTAGCGCCGTTGCGCTGCAGACGGCACGTTAATCAGGGAGAAGATGATGCGTAAAACGACAGGAACCCTGCTAGCCACGCTGCTGCTGGCCGCCACCGGCGGCAGCGCGTTGTCCGCTGAGGTCACCGTGATGATCTCCGGCGGCTTCAAAGCGGCGCTGGAAAAGCTGGCCCCGGCGTGGGAAAAACAAACCGGCAACCACCTCGTGGTGATCCCTGGCCCGTCGATGGGAAAAACGCCGCAGGCGATCCCTAACCGTCTGGCGCGCGGCGAACACGCGGACGTGGTGATCATGGTCGGGGACGCGCTGACCAGCCTCGAGAAAGCGGGCCGTACGCAACCGGATTCGCGCCGGGAGCTGGCCGACTCGCCGATCGGCGTGGTGGTGAAGGCGGGGGCGCCGCTGCCGGCTATCCACAGCGCAGACCAGCTGCGGGCGACGCTGCTGGCGGCGCCATCGGTCGCGTACTCCGACAGCGCCAGCGGACGCTATGTCAGCTCGACGCTGTTCCACACCCTGGGCATTGATGACGCGATGCAGAGTAAAGCGCAGATGGTGGAGCGCATTCCGGTGGCCTCGGAAGTGGCCAAGGGACGGTATGCGATCGGTTTTCAGCAGGTGAGCGAACTGCTGCCGGTGCCCGGCGTAACCTTCGTCGGCGAACTGCCGGATAACCTGCAGTACATCACCCGCTTTGCCGGGGCGGTGACCATCAGCGCCGACCACCCGCAGGAAGGCAAGGCGCTGCTGACGTATCTGGCGTCACCGGCGGCGCAGGAGACCATCCACGCCACCGGTATGCGAAGCGTAGCCGCCGCCGCGCCGGTCAGCCAGAAGGATACTGTTCAATAATCAGCTTCTCCAGCTCTGCCGCCACGTAGGACTGAATACGGCCGCTGAGGCGGATCAGGCCTACCGTACGCGTGACCACCGGGTCGGTGAGCGGCACAGCGCGGAGAACGGAATGCTCCCCGGCGGGCATCGACATCGCGGGCACGGCGGCAATGCCGATGCCCGCTTCCACCATCCCCAGCATCGTGGTGACGTGGCGGGTTTCGCAGATACTTGGCCGCGCCGGCGTCAGATGCGCCAGCTCCCGGTCAAGCAGCGTCCGGTTGCCGGAGACCCGATCCAGGCCAATATAATCCTGTTCAAAATACGCCTGCCAGCTTAGGTGCGTCTTGCGCGCCAGCGGATGATCGTGCCGACAGGCGGCCACATAGCGGTCGTCGGCAAGAGGGGTGAATTCGATACTGGCTGGCAGGTTTTTGGCAAAGCAGAGGCCAAAGTCAGCCTGTCCGCTGCTGACCGCCTCGATCACATTCCCGACGCTGCTGTCAATCAACCGGATGCGCACCTGGGGATAACGCGCCTGAAAGCTGCGGATGATTTCCGGCATAAAGTAGTAGGCGGCGGAGGGCACTGTCGCCACCGTCACCAGCCCGGTGCGCGCCTTGCTGACCTGGCTGATATCCGCCAGCACCGTCTCGACATGGGCCAGCAGCTGCTCCGAACGTTCGGCAAAATTTTGCCCATACAGCGTGAGGGTCACCCGCCGGGTGGTGCGATCGAACAGCCGGTTGCCCAGCGCCGTCTCCAGCTTTTCGATGCGTCGGCTAAGGGCCGACTGCGACAGGCAGATGGATTCGGCCGCCAGCCGAAAACTGCCATATTCCATCAGGGCGCGAAAGGCGTAGAGATCGTTGAAGTCAAAATTTACGGGCATGGCGGCATCCTTATCGGCTGTCTGGCGCCATCGCCCCGTCCGGCGAGGGGCGATGGCGGGTAGCATATCGGGCAGGACTTCGGGGGGGGGGGGGGGGGGGGG
>NZ_GL882780.1:0-2627 GCF_000195655.1 Klebsiella sp. MS 92-3 | reverse complement strand
GCCCCCCCAGGGCTTACACCTTAAGCAGTTTTACCGTGGCATCGATATCGATTTCGTCTTCCGAAAAGATCAGGGTTGTCCCCTGAAAGGTGGTGATCGCCAGCTTTTTCACCGAGCGCATCTCTCCCGGCTGCACCGTGGCTTTTGGCCGGATGCTGTTCATCAGCAGCCCGACCGACAGCACGGCGTTTTCTTTATCGACGCGGGTCTCGACCGGCTCTTCTTCCCGGTACACCACATAGGATTTGATGGAGGTCAGCTTCAACCGCTCGCCGGCAATATAGATATATTTGCTTTCCGGAATGACCTTCACCGCGTAGGCCGACAGCCCTTTATTGTTGGTGGTAGGTTCGAAAGTCACCGCCGCGTCTTTCTTGATAAGATCAGGATTGGCGACCTTAATCACGTGAAAATAACGATTTTCGCCGTTTTCATCTTTGATAAATCCAAAACCTTTATCTTTAAACCACGTTGTGATTGTTCCGTTCATCGCCATTACCGTATTACTCGTTGGTTAACACAAATTTTGCAGCGCGCAGTGTAAAGCACATTGCCTGTACAGGCCATGCCTTTGCGATAAGTGTGGGTGATAAATGACGCCGCCGCGAGGGCGGATTGTGCGCCAGCATCGTGCCGGTGGGCAAAATGAGGTACTATCGCCAGCCACTCCTTCTTCGGGCCGCCTGATGTCCACCATTATCGATACCTTTGTCGCGCCGCCGTGTCGCGAA
Source organism: Klebsiella sp. MS 92-3 (assembly GCF_000195655.1). Lineage (NCBI taxonomy): Bacteria > Pseudomonadati > Pseudomonadota > Gammaproteobacteria > Enterobacterales > Enterobacteriaceae > Klebsiella > Klebsiella sp. MS 92-3. Next base: position 1,896 of record NZ_GL882780.1, on the reverse strand, counting down.
CAGATCACCCTCTTGTATCAGGACGAACACCTGGTGCTGATCAATAAGCCCGCCGGGCTGCTGAGCCTGTCGGGCAAAGATCCGCGCAACCTCGACTCCGTGCATCATCGGCTGGTACAGCGCTTTCCGGGCTGCCCCCTGGTGCACCGCCTGGACTTCGGCACCTCCGGCCTGATGGTGATCGCCCGCAACAAGGGCATTAACGCCTTGCTGTGCCAGCAGTTCAGCCAGCGCACGGTGGAAAAGGTCTATACGGCGCTGCTGTGCGGCCACCTGGCGGAAGACGAGGGGATAGTGGAGGCGGCAATCGCCAAAGATCCGGCCCGTTTCCCGCGCATGGCGCTCTGCGCCCGCCACGGCAAACCGGCGCGTTCGCGCTATCGGGTCATAGACCGCCTGTATCAGGCGCGAGAAGGCGAGAGGGCGCTGGCGTTAACCCGGGTGACGCTCACTCCGGAGACCGGACGGACCCATCAGCTGCGTATTCACTGCCAGCTGCTGGGCTATCCGATCCTTGGCTGCGATCTGTACGGTGGCCGGGAGCTGCCCGGCACGGAATGCGCTTCGCGGCTGATGCTGCACGCCAGCGAACTGCGCTTTGTCCACCCCGTCAGCCATGAGCCGATGCATATCCAGCAGGCGAGCCCGTTTTGATCGCCCGCGGCGGGAAAGCCCGGGGTTACCACATCAGATCGTCGGGTACCTTAAAGTCGGCGTACGGATCGTCTTCATCCTGCTCATCCTGACTCAGGGCGCTGTGCAACACGATGCTGCTGGCGTCGCGCTGGGCTATTTTCTCAGCCACTACCGCCGGAATAATCGCATATTCACCTTCGGGCTTGTTATCCACCGCCAGGCGGGCAATCGCCAGACGGCCGTTAATCAGCTGGGTCTGGGTGGGCTTGTCGACCATGATTTTTTTGATCAGATTATTATCGGTAAAGTTAAAGCCGATATCGCCCCGGGCGACCGTAATGCGGTTCATCTCGATCAGCTGCTTCACCTGGGCTTTATACTCTTTCGCCAGCACCGCCTGCTTTTGCTGCTCGCTAAGCTGTTTATCACGCTCCAGCTGGGCTTTTTTATTTTCTTCCACCGCTTCCCGGGCCTCACGGGCCTGAACGCGGGATTTTTTCGCCGTCCTCTGGACTTTAGCCATTTTTTTGCTGCTGACCAGGCCGGCTTTGAGCATCTGCTCTTGTAAGGTGAGTTTTGTCATCTGCGTGTCTGAAACTGAGGAAACATCTGGCAAGTATACCTGCATTGGCAGAAACGACGCCAGACTCGCGATCGCGCTGGGCTGCTGTACCATGCCGCGCAGCGCGGCGGGGGATTACCCCCGGGGCTGAAGCTGATAAATCCAGGCGCTGATCTGCTGTCCATCGTCGGTGGTCACTTCCACCGGCACCCGATCGTACCCTTCCTCAAAGTCGTCCAGCATGGGCCAGTGCGCCGCCAGCCGATCGGACAGGAACAGATAGCCGTTGACCCGTGGGCCGTGAGCGTCGAGGACGATCCCCGGGAAATCGGCGGCTGCGCCCCAGCCGCGCGCGTAAAAGGTGCCGGTGACGTAGCCGGGACGCCACTCGCCCCCGATCGCCTCCAGAATATGCGCATTGCTGCGACCGGGACAGAGCGTCCCATAGACAAATAGTGGTTTCATTTTCTCTCTCTCGTTCGCCCTGATACCCGCCCACAGCGGAGCGGGAAACCAAAATACGGGGTAATGCAGCGCCTGGCAATGGCCGGGTGGGGGCGGGGCACTCCTCCGGGCATCTGGCAGTTGCCGGGGAGACTCTGGACTCATTGCTACTGAGGGTATATCGATTGCGGTGATATTTTTATTATTATTTATATTTAAGGTAAAGGTGATGCTGCCAACTTACTGATTTAGTG
>NZ_GL882779.1:31631-31903 GCF_000195655.1 Klebsiella sp. MS 92-3 | reverse complement strand
TGCGCTCCCTGCGCCATGAGTGACATAACGCAGAAGGCGTATCGGGAGCGCAATGTGTGCTGAAGTCGTAGATCACATACAGGACTTCCCGACAGTGCTTTCCCTCCCCTACTCCCGGAGGGAAAGGGAACCGTCCAGCAGCGCCGGCCGGGCAATACCCGAAGATGGCATATTGCCAGCCATCTGATTCCTTGTGATTAATGTTGGTCCAGCCACGCCAGCGCCTGCTCGCCCGCCTCGTCCATCGGCAGGGAGACCAGCAGGCGCGAGCC
>NZ_GL882779.1:30465-31510 GCF_000195655.1 Klebsiella sp. MS 92-3 | reverse complement strand
GGGGGGGGGGGGAGCCGTTGCGCGGCGCCGAATACCAGTACATCTGCTGCAGGCTGAATCGCCCGAGCTGCGGGTGGTTAAAATGTTTAATCTGGTTTTCCACGCCGCGCACCTCGTAGCGCTGATGCCACAGCGCTTCAAACTCCGACGAGGCGGCGAAAAAGCGCGCCAGTTTGTTTTCCCACGCCGGATCGCCGCGGTGCTCGGCCATCGCGGCGCGGAAATAGGAGACGAAGGTCGGCAGCACATCGCGATTTTCGATCCGGCTGCGCCAGGTCTCATGGGTCAGATAGAGATAAATGCAGTTGCGATCTTCTTCCGGGAGGGTGGCGAAATCGATGCCCATCAGGCGGCAGAAGCTGTCGTTCCACGCCACAATATCAAAGTTCGGTTTCTGAATGCTGGCCGGCTGCGGCATCAGGCTGTCCAGCATCCGGCGGGTGCCAGGGCTGATGCCTTCGCACACCGTCACCTGGGTGGCTTCCGGCGGGGTCAGCCCGGCGAGCACGAACAGATGCCGGGTCTCCAGCGGACTGCACTGCAGGGCATTCGCCACCCCCACCAGCACCGCCTCCGACGGATTCACCTCCCGCCCCTGCTCCAGCCAGGTGTACCAGGTAACGCCGACGTCGGCGAGCATCGCCACCTCTTCCCGGCGCAGACCCGGCGTGCGCCGGCGGCCCACCCGGGGCAACCCCAGGCGCTGCGGATCGAGGCTTTCACGGCGGGCGCGCAGAAAGGCCCCCAGCTGTTTGCGTCGATCGTCCGGCACGGCGATCGTCGACTCCCGTTGCGGCATCGTGGTCATCACCCCTCCAGCATAGTAGTGCCAATACCAGTATAGACAGGAACTGGTACCCGTTTAATTTATCGGTAATGCTACGTCGGTCTGCTGAATGACGCAATGGAGAATCCCATGAATACGTCTGCTGTTTCACCCGGCCGCGCCGGTCTGTTGCTGCTGCTGAGCGGCCAGATGCTGCCGCTTATTGATACCTCGATCACCAATGTGGCGCTGGACGCCATCACCCACACCCTGGCGGCC
>NZ_GL882779.1:13175-30371 GCF_000195655.1 Klebsiella sp. MS 92-3 | reverse complement strand
CCCCCCCCCCCCCCCCCCCCCCCGCGGGCGCCGCCCCCCACGCAGCTGGAGCTTATCGTCGCGCTGTACGGCGTCGCCTTTGCCGTCTGCCTGGCGATGGGCAGTAAGCTTGGCGATAACTATGGCCGCCGGCGCCTGTTTATGTGGGGCGTCGCCCTCTTTGGCATCGCTTCCCTGCTGTGCGGGATGGCGAACAGCATCGGCGCCCTGCTGGCGGCCCGCACCCTGCAGGGCGCCGGGGCGGCGCTGATTGTGCCGCAGATCCTCGCGACCCTGCACGTCACCCTCAAAGGCCCCGCCCACGCCCGGGCCATCAGCCTGTATGGCGGGATCGGCGGGATCGCCTTTATCGTCGGTCAGATGGGCGGCGGCTGGCTGGTGTCGGCGGACATCGCCGGGCTGGGCTGGCGCAACGCCTTTTTTATCAATGTGCCGATCTGCCTGCTGGTGCTGGCTCTGAGCCGCCGCTATGTGCCGGAAACCCGTCGCGAGACGCCGTCGCGGATTGACTGGCAGGGTACGCTGTACCTCGCGCTGATCCTCTGCTGCCTGCTGTTCCCGATGGCCCTCGGTCCGGAGCTGCACTGGCCGCTGTGGCTGCAGCTGATGCTGGTGGCGGTCCTGCCGCTGCTGTTCGCCATGCGTCAGAGCGCCCTGCGCCAGCAGCAGCGTGGCGACCATCCTCTGCTGCCGCCGCGTCTGCTGCAGTTGACCAGCATCCGCTTCGGGATGGCCATCGCCCTGTTGTTTTTCAGCGCCTGGTCCGGCTTTATGTTCTGCATGGCGCTGACCATGCAGGAGGGCCTGGGGATGGCGCCGTGGCAGTCCGGCAATAGCTTTATCGCCCTCGGCGTGGCCTATTTTATTTCGGCGCTGTATGCCCCGCGGCTTATCGCCCGCTACAGCATGGGGCGGATCCTGCTGACCGGTCTGGCGGTACAGATCGCCGGACTCTTGCTGCTGTGCGCCACCTTCTCCCGCTTCGGCGTCGCCACCAGCGCCCTGACGCTGGTCCCCGCCACGGCGCTGATCGGCTATGGCCAGGCGCTCATCGTCAACAGCTTTTATCGGATTGGTATGCGCGATATCAGCGCCAGCGACGCCGGGGCCGGGAGCGCAATCCTCAGCACCCTGCAGCAGGCGACCCTCGGTCTCGGACCGGCTATCCTTGGTTCGCTGTTCCTGGCGCTGGCCCGTCGCGGCGGCGGCAACTATCCGCAGGCGCTGATTGATTTTCTGCTGGTCGAGGTGGCCATGATGCTGTTGCTGGGGGCGATAGCGCTGTGGCTGCGCCATCACCTCAACCGACAGCCGGCGACGGTGGCCTCGTAATACCGGCGGCGGTAATTTGCATAATAGCTATCCAGCGGTCATCATACCCGCTGGATATTCAGGAGACGTTATGCAGGAATTAATATCGCAAATTGCCGCCTTAGGAATCGAAATAACCCCCACCCGCTCGCTGATGATTATCTTCGGCATTATCTTGTTCACCGCCGTGGTCGTGCATCTGATATTGCACAAAGTGGTCCTGCGCGCATTTGAAAAACGGGCGCTGGCCAGCAGCCATCTGTGGCTGCAAATCATCACGCAGAATAAACTCTTTCACCGACTGGCCTTTACCCTGCAGGGGATCATCGTCAATGTGCAGGCGGTGCTGTGGCTGCAAAAAGGCAGCGAGGCCGCGGAAATATTAATCACCGTGGCTCAGCTATGGGTGATGATATATGCCATGCTGTCCTTCTTCTCGCTGCTGGATGTGATCTTAAAGCTGGCGCAGAAATTTCCCGCCGCCTCACAGCTGCCGCTGAAGGGCATATTCCAGGGAATTAAGCTGGTGACGGCGATTATTATCGGCATTCTGATTATTTCGCTACTGATAGGCCAGTCGCCAGCGATCCTGATTAGCGGGCTCGGCGCGATGGCCGCGGTGCTGATGCTGGTGTTTAAAGATCCGATCCTCGGTCTGGTGGCCGGTATCCAGCTCTCTGCCAACGATATGCTCAAGCTTGGCGACTGGCTGGAGATGCCGAAGTACGGCGCCGACGGCGCGGTGATCGATATCGGCCTCACCACGGTCAAGGTGCGCAACTGGGACAATACCATCACCACCATTCCGACCTGGTCGCTGGTCTCTGACTCGTTTAAAAACTGGAGCGGCATGTCGGCCTCCGGCGGCCGCCGCATCAAACGCAGCCTTAACATCGACACCACCAGCATTCATTTTCTTGATGAACAGGAGCAGCAGCGCCTGATCCGGGCGAAATTACTCAAACCCTATATGGATTCACGCCACGAGGAGATTAGCGCCTGGAACCAGCAGTACGCCGGGGAGCAATCGATCCTCAACGAGCGGCGAATGACCAACGTCGGCACCTTCCGCGCCTATCTGCAGGAGTATTTACGCCATCATCCGCGCATCCGCCAGGATATGACCCTGATGGTGCGCCAGCTGGCGCCGGATGCCAACGGCTTGCCGATCGAGATCTACTGCTTCACCAACACCGTGGTATGGGCGGAATATGAGGGGATCCAGGCGGATATTTTCGACCATGTCTTCGCTGTGGTGGATGAGTTTGGCTTACGCATTCATCAAACGCCCACCGGCAACGATATTCGCGCGCTGACCGGCGCCTTCTCCCGCTGATCCTCAGACGCTGGCGCGGTCTATCACGCGCCAGTCCATCATCACCCGCTCGACGGCAGCGTCGGGATCGTCGATGCGTTTCATCAGTAGAGACACCGCCGTACGGCCGATCGCCCGGGAGGGCTGTTCGACGGTGGTCAGCTGCGGGGAGACCACTTCCGCCAGCTCGGTGCCATCGAAGCCGATCACCGCGATATCCCCCGGCACCCGCAGTCCGGCCTGGGCGATAGCCCGCAGCGCCCCGGCGGCGAGGGAGTCCGAAACGGCAAACACCGCATCGGGCTTCTCGTCTTGCGACAGCAGTTGCTCCATCGCCCGTTTACCGGCCGCCGCGCTAAGATCCTGCGCGTAGGTCACCTGCTGATACGCCAGACCGTGCACGTGCAGCACGCTTTTATAGCCGCGCTCGCGCAGACGGGCATAGCGATAGCTGAGGTCGTGATTAATGAGCGCGATGCGGCGGCGGCCGCTATCGGCCAACCGGGATACCGCCCCCTGAGCCGCCTCAACGTCGTTAATCCCGACGCAGGAGATGCTGCCGGTGTCGGCATACTCCGCGCACTGCACCCAGGGCGCGTCGCCAATCATGGTGGTCAGTTCCGGCAGGCTGGAGAGCGCGTTCATGGTAATAATGCCGTCGACCATTTTGCCGGAGAGCAGCTGCAGGCCCGAGGTCGAGCGGGCCAGATCCGACCCGGAGTTACACAGCAGAATGCGATAGCCATTCTTCTCCGCCTCTTCTTCTATCCCCTTCACCACCTCGGCGCAAAAGGGGTTAGCGATATTGGAGACCATCACCAGGATCATATTGCTGCGGGCGGTTCGCAGCTGACGCGCCAGCAGGTTCGGCTGATAGTTGCTCTCTTTGATCGCCTGCAGTACGCGCTCACGGTTTTTGGCTTTTACCGTATCGCTGTTGTTCAGCACCCGCGACACCGTGGCCACCGAGACGCCGGCCAGACGAGCAATTTTCTGAATAGACATAAACCCTGCACTTCCTGCGATAGAGGTGGATCCTGCAGGCTATCATAAATGAGCGCAGCCCGCGCCGCTAGCCGGGCTGCGTGCGAACTGGGAGCCTTACGCTTTTGCGATGCCAGGACGTTAACCGCTTTTGCAAAACATGACGGGATTGATTAGCACGCTTAGCGGGCTATCATGGTGGCGCTGATGTAATTTCGCAAAATGCAAAACTCACTCGAGTATGCTACGGCATTGGTATAGAAATGGGGTATTTTGAGCGCAATGAAAATGATTATTATCGCAGCGGCAATTATCACCGACAGTCAGGGACGCTGTCTTTTAGTGCGTAAGCGGGGAACTGAATATTTTATGCAACCCGGCGGCAAGCCTGAAATCGGCGAGACCCCGCACGCGGCGCTGATCCGCGAGCTGGAGGAGGAACTCAACTTCAGCGTCTCACCAGAAGAACTGGTCCAGGTAGGCCGTTTCACTGATGCGGCGGCAAACGAGCCAGGTCATCTTGTCTCTGCGGATGTCTTTCTGATAGCCACGAACAGGGTAAGCTTTACACCGACGATGGAAATAGAAGAAGTGATCTGGTTTACGCCGGGTCAGGATCGGCATATTAAGCTTGCTCCCCTTACCGAAAACCACCTGCTCCCTCTGCTGAAAGGGGTGTAACCACCCCAAACGCATCGAAAGTTTTGGCTCATTTATCTGCAAGTAAAAATCCACACCATCCTCGTCTTGAAGTATTTACGGCTACCTGTAGGCAGAGCCAATCCATGCGGCCCCCTAACTCTCTCCGTGACCTGTTTGTCCGCTTTGTACCATCACTATTCCGCACAGACTGCTGACGAGTTCTCCTTAAACATTAACGCGTCTTTATGCATGGGCCTCTGCTGTTTTGTACGCCAGATCATATTTTGCCCGCGCCTTCTTTCACTCTGAGCATCAAACAGCGCAACTTCACCTTACAAAAAAGGGAATATCCGCCTGAAAAAACACAAATTAAAAAACAAATTTAAAACAAAATGTTAACAAAATAGTGTGTGGCTGCGCTTTTTTTGACTTATTGTGCTGTTTTTTTTTAACCAATTACTGCTTATTCAGCGAGAAAATTCCTGGTCGCAATGGATAATTCTTAAGCTGCGTTCGCTATAAAATTCTGCCCATTAAGATTTTTCTTATTAATAAGAGCAGGTTAGTATGATTCGCAGTATTTTTTGACTTTAAGAATTTACACATTTTTCAGCAAAATAACCACCTTGAAATTAAAGTTGTCACATTTATTAACTAGCCATAATATAGCCACATCATTGAACGATAAGGTAAGACAATATAGGGAAATAAATCGACACATGGTTCCACAGAAATATGAGAAGGCATACTGTATTAGCTGCCAGTATCAGTGCGAAATCTATCCACGACCTACGATAAAATCGATTAGATGTATTGAAACTCACTATTGCGTGTGGCCTGATAAAAACATCTACTTAAAAAATGGCGTGCATTGTTTTTTAATTAACAAGCATTACAACTTCTCTAATTCTGGATATGTTTTTGTTGATTTTTCTCGCTACAACATCAGATTATTCACCAATGATAAATGGATTGAATATCTGATCAAAACAGGATTGCGGATAGTTTTGATTGCCGACAGATTAGCGCAACCACTGGCGTTGTACTGGAAACACCGTTGTCAGCAAATACTTTCAATTATCTATACCAGCGATACCCGAAATGAGATTGAAAGGAAAATACATCTTTCCTTTCTCGGCCAAAAAGATGGACGCGGCTATCGTCAGAAACTAAGCGCTCAAGAGGTATTGGTACTCGATCTTTTACTTGCAGAGAAGTCAGTTAAAGAGATAGCACAAGAATTGCAGATGGCAGAAAAAAGAATCTACGCAATCAAGCTCAGCTTGCAGAATAAGATGGGAGGCAGAGGGAAGTTAAACATTATTTTATCTGGATAAAGTCATTATCAGTATTTATAGCAATAACTCCATAAATGGAACTAACTTAATTATTCTCAGGAAATTGAAAATGAAAAAAATCGTATTAGCGGGTGTTGCTGCTGCGGCTCTTATCTCTTCCAACGCAATGGCTGACGTAACTGCTTCCGCCACTGCAAGCTGGGATGCAAGCGCAACGAAAGACACCACCAGCGCGCTAGTTGTCACTCCGCTGAAATCCCTGAATTTCCAGTACGCGGAAGGGATTAAAGCGTTTAACTCTCAGAAAGGCGCTTTTGACATCACCATCCAGGGCCAGTCTGGCGCGACTGACTTTACGCTGACCTCTCAGATCGTGAGCAACACCCTGAGCCGTACCACTGACGCCTCTACTCTGGCCGTCGGTGTGAACTGGAACGGCAACGCGCTGAACAAATCCACCCCGGTAACGATGATTGATACTTCCAACAACATTTCCGCGGGTCTGGATGCGCTGGCTGTCGCGACCGCCTTCGCAGGCGCCGATCGCGTCAGCACTCAGGGTAACTTCGATTTCACTATCGACTCCGCGACTTCTGACGGCAGCACTGCCGCTGAGTTCAAAGATTTAACCGACGGTTACTGGAGCGGCGACGTTCGCGTTCAGTTTAATGCGGTCTGGACTATCTAATCAGGTGTAGCCAACACCTGTCCGGTAAGACAAGGAGGCCTCGGCCTCCTTATAAGGATGCGCCATGAAACTGAATCCATTATTCCTCTCTCTCTTTTTATTCACCGTGACGCCCTCCTCCCATGCGATTAATGTCGGAGACGTCACCTCAATAATGGGGCCGGATGCCTCGACTCTGGCAAAAGAAATCATTAATACCACCGATACGGCGCGTTACGTTAGCGTCAGCGTGGAGCGTATCTCATCGCCTATGGCCGGTGGCACGGTTATCCCGATGGCGAACAGATCGGAATTATTATCAACACCCGCCAGCCTGATATTACCCGGCAATGCTAAAGAGAACTTTCGTTTTTTTTACAAAGGACCTCAGGATAACCAGGAACGTTACTACCGAATATCCTGGACCGATGAGCCGGTAACCGAGTTTGAAGCCAGTAAAAAGAAAAAACAGGGCGAGGCAACGACTTCAGCCATTATTGGTACCATTCTGGTGGTCGCGCCGCGAGAAGAAAGATTTGACTATCGTCGCGATAATGACACGGTAACCAATACTGGTAACGCTTCATTCCGTGTGATCTCCTACGGTCCCTGTCGTGATAAAGCGAAGGATGAGGGACAAGGCTGCCGTGAGCGATATTATGTCATGCCTGGTGTCAGCGTAAAAATAAAGCATACCGATCTCACCAACAAAAAAACGCGAATTGGAATATGGCACGGTGAGCAATATATAAATGTAAACTGAGTAACATCATGGATAATCTTGGTTATGTCAAAGGGACGTTGTTCGCTGGGTTATTGATTACAGTAAACCAGGGTTGGGCAGCTAATGCTACAGCGCCAGTCAAAGTCAGTAACTATATTATTCCTTCGGTATTTGCTAACGCGTTATATCAGGGCATGTCGGTCCCTGTTTTTATTCGTTATGAAGGCGATAATAGTACCCAACGCAGTCAGCAAAAAATCGCTGATGCCATCCTGACCATCAAGGATAATGAGTTTCGCCTGAATCAGATCGCGCTCAGCGATCTGCCGGAGCGAACCGAACTATCACCTCAGATTAAATCATTGCTCAACGAGATGCAGGATAAAAGCATCGGCGACGGTCAGCGCGTTTATATCAACAAAGACGCCTCACTTTCACTTGATACGCGTTCCTTTTATCTCGAGCTGACGGTTAACCGGGCAGCCATGCAGGCCGCTATTTTGCCGCGTACCAATATGCTTGGAGAATCTACCGCCCAGAATCTCTCGAGCGTGCTGAATTACTCGATGGGGAGCTATTACAACAAATATGAGAATACCGATAACGCCAGCAGCTATCTGACGCTGGATAATACCTGGTCGCTGCGGGAACACCATCTGAACTTTAACGGTTCTCTTTACGGGATAGGTACCGGCAACCAGGAGAGTAAACTGTATCGCTCGATGTACGAACGTGACTATCAGGGACGCCGCCTGGCAATGGGTATGGTGGATACATGGAATCTGCAATCGATTGCCAGCATGAGCGCCCTGAATTCCAGCCGTATTTACGGCGTCAGCTATGGCAATAAAAGCAGTTCACAAACGCAGGACAATACGCTTGCTCTGGTGCCCGTCACGGTGTTTCTCCCGGCCGCTGGTGAAGTACACGTCTATCGTGACGGCAAACTGCTCAGCATTCAAAACTTCTCGATGGGTAGCTACGAGCTCGATACGTCGCGTCTGCCATTTGGCATCTACAACGTTGATATCCAGGTGGTAGTTAACGGGCGCGTGGTCAGCAGCCGGACGGCGAACATCAATAAAACGTTCGCCCGTAAATCGAGCGTGACCGGCGATCTCTCGTGGCAAACCTTCGGCGGCAGCCTCGAATACAACAAGATGGACTATCGCCACAAATACAACATCAATTATGGCACAAAGAATACATGGATAGCCGGGATCGCCGCGGCAACCAGCCAACCCTGGCTTTCCGGCGTCAATCTGAAAACCACGCTCTACGGTTTTGACACTAACGGCGTCAATGAAACGGAAGCGAACGTTATTTTCAACGACGCGTTCAGCTTTAACCAGCAGGGGCTGCTCGCTACCGACGGCAGCTGGCAGAGTACCTCCACCTTTAATATGAGTTTACCCGACGGTTACGGCAACCTGTGGGGGGCGCGCCAGTACAGTTCCATCGGTAACGCGCTCCCGATGCAGCAGAATGACTACGTGACCATCGGCGCCAATGCCAATCTGCGCAAAATCGCGCCGTTCCTCGGTACGCTGAGCGTCAGCCGAACCAATAACAAATATACCGGCAGCACCTATACCAACGTCGATTACGACCAATCGCTGTTAGCCAATCGCTATGCGACCGTGTCGCTGCGCGCCGGTATTCAGAACTATCAATACAACAACCATGAAAATCTGCGTGATAAGTACGTCAATATTGATGTCTCTATCCCCTTCTCTACCTGGCTCAGCACCGGCGTGTCCAGCCAGAATGGAAACATGCTGGCGAACGCCACGCTGCGCAAAAGCTTTGACGACAGCGCTATTACCCAGGTGGGAGCATCGGTTTCGAAGCAGATTAAACAGAATAAAAATGACGATAGCCGCTATCGTTCCGACGATTACGCCGCCAATGGTTACGTCAGCTATGACACCAAATATAACGCTGGCACCGTCTCCGTTAGCCGCTCATCGCAGCACAGTTCAAACTACAGCCTGAGCTCGCAGGGCAGCCTGGCCTGGACGGAAAAAAATGTTTATGTCGGCAAAGGCACTCAAACCGCAGGCCTGGTGGTGAATACCAATTTCAGCGGCAAGGGGAGGATGATGGCGCAGATCAACGGCCAGAACTACCCGCTGACCGGCAAAAGCAACTTCATCAGTCTTCCGCCCTACGCCGAATACAAGGTGGAGCTGATGAACGACAAAAATTCGGAAGACAGCGTCGACATCGTTAACGGCCGGCGGAACAAAGTCGTGCTCTATCCCGGCAACGTCAGCGTGATTAACCCGGAAGTCAAACAGCTCGTCACCGTATTTGGCCGGGTGAAAGATCGCCGCGGTGGTTACTACGCCAACGCCGATATACATAACCACATTGGTAAAACACGCACCGACGAACTCGGCGAGTTCGCCATGGACGTTGATAAGCGCTATCCGGTGATTACCCTGGTCGATAAATTCGGCGGTATTTGCGAAGTGGATTTGGATCTGCGAGAAGCGAAAGGTGCCGTATGGGTCGGTGAGATCCCTTGTGAGATCCAACAACAAACGGCATCAGTGACTGGAGATATTAAGAATGTCTATTAAACCCCAGGCCATCATGCTGCTGGCCGGCTGGCTGCTAGCCGCGCCGGCTATGGCACTTACCGCTACTAACGACGGGAGCGGCAGCAACACCTATATGTTTATCGACAACGATGTCGATGATGAATATTTCATCACCACCAGCTCCCTGTCCCCGCGCTTCACTGGAGCCAATATCTGGACGAAATATAAAACGAACCAGCGTAGTCTGGGATACATGGGCAACTCAGGCTGGAGTTACAGCAACCGCTATTTTGACCTCTGGATAGACAACTCCCCGATTAACCAACCGTTTCTCGGGCTCCGCTGCATGTCAACGGGCGCAAACTGCCCGGCTTCGGGCTATATCCCCGCCGATGTACTCGACAAAGACGGCTTCTATCACGCGATGTCCGGCAACAGCGTGGCCAATGGTTACTACGGCGCCGGGGTGCTGAGTCAGTCGGCATATGAGTATTTTCGTAATCGGCCGGTGGGAACCATCGATAGTTTGCAGTTGAATCTTTGCTATATGGACTCCAAAGCTGATTATGACTTTGCTTCCGGCGTTCGCTGTAAAGATCTCCCCAGCGGAGGAAAGTGGGTTTACTACACGATGAACCTCGAAAAGGTCTCGCATCTGACCTTAAACAGTACCGGCGCGATGGCGGAAGTGTGGATTGCCAGCGACGGTACGCCAAGCGTCAACCTCGGCTCTGAATTGTGCCAGATGGGGGTGGTAGGGAGCGCTTCGGGGATCATTTGTAAAATGATGTCTTACAGCTTTCAGGAAACCAAAACCCTCACCACTTCGCTTGATTTCCGGATGGTTATCGATACGACGCTGCTGGGATTTTCCCCTTCTTCGTCTGACGTCAAGTACAGCGGTGATGGCGCCAGCTGGACCAATTTCGGCTCGACTAGCACCTATAACAAGGTCTTCAAACCGTCAGGGGAGTACATCTATGTCTTTCTGTCCAACGCTTTTTTCAAAAAAGCTCTCAAGGCGGGCACAGATTTAACCAACAAAGATGAGCTGTTCACCTTTTATTTTGATAACTCCGTGACTCCTCAATCAGGTTATTATCAGTTTACGCCATCAACACTAATTAACATCATCCCGCGTGAATACGGCATCAGCATTATCGCCAGCGACGGGAGTGCTCATCCAAAAGCATCTGGCAAGATCGGTAGCGAAACGCCCATCACCTTTGAGTATAAAGTTACTACCTCCGCGTCGCGTCAGGCGGACAGCATCACCGCCCAGGTGACTGGCGACGCCATCAACATATATGGTCAGCCATACTGTCTGTTTACCTCAGCAGACGAGACGCTAAAAGTGCCGGTCCCGGCCTTCCTCGAATGGACTTCCGCTGCCGGTAACGCGGTAAGAGTGCGCAACAGCTGCGGTGAAAACCCCGTTGATATGACCAACGCCGCCTGGGTTCAGACGGCCTGGAACGCCAACGTCAACGATGGTTTCTTTTTTACCACCACGCTGAAACTGCTGTTTCCGATGGATGACTCGCATTCACAGTTCACTACTGATGGTCATGACTGGATGGGAACCGTCAGCGCCACCGGGGATGTAAAAGTGACCGCCACCTGGGTTGGCGTCGATCGGGGGGTATGATGAAGAAAATGCTTTTCATCGGATTGTGCGGGCTGTGTATTCAGCCCGCTTCCGCGGTGTACTTTGATTCCATCATTTATGATATGGATGCCAGTAAAGATTTTATCTCCCGGCCGTTAGTCAATGATACAAGCAGCAATAACTTATATACCATCTCGGCTTACAAAATCGCCAGGCCGGGCAACGGTAATGAACGGCCGGTGCCCGGTCAGGACAAAGACCTGGTCTGGTCGCCGCTGCAGTTCACCGTACAGGCCAATGGCCAGGAGTATTTTAAACTCTATTACCGTGGGCCTGGAGATGACATTGAGCGATATTATCGGGTGATCTTTAAAGAAACGCCCGTCACGGTTTTTCCCTGGCGCATGGAGCAGAAAAAACTGAATATTGTCCCTTCGGTATCGATGAGCACCATTCTCATTGTTCGCCCTCGAAAAACGCGTTTCCAGTATGAGATCAACGAAGCCACGGGCACCATTAAAAATACCGGCAATACCTATTTCAGAGTCATTCTCCAGAAAGGTTGTAATGGTGATGATGAAAGCTCTACACAGTTTTATATGCTGCCAGGGGATAGCTGGACAGGCCCTGAGGCGAAGAATGGCAACAGGAAATATATCGTCGCATTAGGCCGTTATCATAAATTAGGTGATGGCTGTTTCATGGATGCGCCGGGTTAATCACGGCTAATCCAGCGCGGGGATGGTATGCCTGAAGCGCAGATTGCGCAGGCGATTGAGCCCGCCGAACTTCTTGCATAAAGAGTATTGAAAGCGGTAGACGCTGCGGGTATCGCACGCCATGATACGGGCGATATCCTGGCTGGAATGCCCCTCTGCAAGCAGGCACAGCGTCTTCATTTCATGCTCCGTCAGCGACGGTGTGCGCCTGCACAGAAGGTTCCGCCCCAGCATAACGCGTTTTATTTTATTAATTAAGTTGCTTAAGTCACTATTCACTTCCACTACTGCCCAGGAAAACCCGGAACGCAGCCTCCAAAAATTAGCCATTGGCAGCATGTTTTTATCTGCTATCAGAATGATTTTCAGACCACTATCCCGCAATTTCCTGGTCCAGCACTCATTCAGAAAGTACAATATATTTCCCAATGAAAAATCCACCACCACTATACCTTCAGGTACAAAACAGGTGAGTTCACGGAAAACCAGATCATTTACTGCCCGTTTAAAAAAATAGTTCCTGTCTGGCCACACAGAAAATTTCTTCTCTCCACAGAGAGTGCGCTCTATTTTATTTTTCGCTTCAATCCGGCAGTTTAATCCACAGGCGATACATTTAATCTCACAGTTACACCCTCTCATTATAATCACCTCGCAAGCCATTAAAAAATTTAGTAAAGATACATAAGCAATATCAAACACTCTGTAAACAATAAACCCAAGGTGTATTTTATTTACTATAAAATAATAAAATAAAGATTAATGTATAATACCCTTGCACAAGCAGATAAATATCAACACAAGCAATCAAAAGTTTAAAAAAAAACTGAAATTTAACCTCATACTGTTCCTATGTTTAGCTGCCATGCTTATGCATTACAGCTAATAAATATCATATTTATTATTTTGATGCCTGTCAGTAAAGATAAACGTGATATGCAAACCAGCGGCTAAATCAGTCTGGGCCTGCTGTCGGAGCGATGGAGGATGTGAAGAGTAAATAAAATTTGTTTCTGCCGTAGCGAACTGTGCGAGGAATGCCTGAAACATTGTGAATTCAGCATGAACGTTGCTTATAGGGATAAGGACCCCCGCCGTAGCCCGATAAACACGTCTAAGGGTTGCCAGCTTATCCGGTGTGGAAGAGCGCAGCCATAGAGGTGGATCCTGCAGGCTATCATAAATGACCTCTGATTGGCCTGCCAGCCTGGCGCGAAAGCGCGGGAACGCGCGAGAAAACTATTAATAATCAGGGCTTCTCTCCCGCCCCGTTAACGCGCATCCTTTTGCCGTTTCATATTCTCATTAGCGCAGGAGGCGCAACAGACCGCCTGCGCCCCATTTTTTCTTTTATGATTAAGGATGATATCCCCATGAGGCTCTCCACCGCGGTTCTCGCCCTCAGCTGTGCCCTGGCAACGATCACCGGCTGCACCTCGTCAAAATCGTCACCGGAACGCCATGCCTACGCCTTCGTCGCCCACCGGTCCGATTTTGTCGGCGGCAACTTCACCGTCAACCGCCAGGAAAATTACCGTTTAAACCTGCCGACCTTTACGGCGATGTATGCCCGCGGACAGCAGGATAAAGCCGCTGGCATGAGCGAAAGTGATGCCCGCCGCACCGCGGAAGCCATCAAACAGCAGGCGGCGCAGGGCACCCGCACCGAGCACGCCTTCACCGGCAATGCCAGCGACAAATGGGATAATGCGATGGAAAATAAAGATGCCGTCCTGTTCGGCAACGAGCTCTCCGGTGCCTATCTCGACGGCTATCTTGGGGTGAAATAATCCTGCGCCCCGCCTGCGCTCAGCGTTCGACGCTGACCCAGCGCTGCTGCTGATGGCTTTTGACGATCGCCTCGATGATGTACATCACATCGGCGCCGTCGTCGAAAGCGGCGAAGCGCCGGGCCCCGGCCGCCGGCATCTTCCCGGCGCGCACCGCCTGATAAAAATGCCCCATCATATTCTTAAAGGCGTCCGGCCAGCCCTCAATATGGCCGCCGGGGTAATGGGCGCTGTCAGCGATTTCCGGCCGCAGCAGGCTCGGGTCATCGCTGAGCAGGCGATCCGGCTGCTCGCGGTGGCCGATCCACAGCCGCTGGGGCACTTCCTGATCCCAGGCCAGAGAACAGAGGCTGCCGTTAATCTCCACCGCCAGACGGTTTTTCCGCCCGGCGCTCACCTGGGAAACCATAAAGCTGCCCTTGCTGCCATCGTCAAAACGCAACAGCACCGAGCCAAAGTCCTCGGTATCGACAGGCCGCGTTTCATATGCCTGCGCCTCGTGAACGGCGCTGAAGGTCGCTTTGCCATTGACCGGCGCTTTACGCGTTGGCCAGACGATAGACAGATCCGCCATCACCTCGACAATCCGCCGACCGGTCATAAACTGCACGGTATCGCACCAGTGGGAGCCGATGTCGGCCACCGTCCGCGACGCGCCGCCCTGCGCCGAATCGACCCGCCAGTTGTAGTCGGTCTCCAGCAGCATCCAGTCCTGCAGATAGCTGCCGTGGGCCGCGAAGATTCTGCCGACCTCGCCATGGCGGATCATCGCCGCCGCCTGCTGGACCATAGCGAACTGGCGATAGACGAAGCTGACGCCATGCACCACGCCGGCCCGGGCGGCAAGCGCCACCAGCTCCCGCGCCTCCTCCGCCGTCATACACAGCGGCTTTTCCGAGAAGACGTGCAGCCCGGCGGCGAGGATCTGCCGGTTAATCTGGGCATGTAGATGGTTGGGCGTACAGTTATGCACCACCTGCAGCCCCGGATGGGCCAGCAGCGCCTCCACGCTGTCGTAGGCATGGGCAATGTTCAGCGCTCGCGCCTTGCGCTGCGCCGCCTCAAGGCGGCTGTCGCACAGCGCCACCACCTCGACATCTCCCAGCCGCCGCAGCGCCTCCAGATGCGCCGGGCCAATAAACCCTGCCCCGATAATCGCAACCTGAATCATGTTACTCCCTCCCGCCGGCGGCAAAGTCATCGAAGGCCCGTCCGGCAACGGGAATGATATGGCGGCGGATAAACTCGCTGCCCTCGCGCGCGCCGGTCTCACTATCCTTCAGGCAGCACTCCCACTCCAGCACCGCCCAGCCGGCAAAATCATATTCGGTCAGCTTACTGAACACCCCTTTGAAGTCGATCTGCCCGTCGCCGGGAGAGCGGAAACGCCCGGCCCGCTGCTGCCAGGGCTGGTATCCACCGTAGACGCCATTGCGCCCGTTGCGGCGAAATTCGGCGTCCTTGACGTGAAACGCTTTAATACGCGCATGATAGATATCGATATAGGTCAGGTAGTCCATCTGCTGCAGATGCAGGTGGCTCGGGTCATAGAGCATATTGCAGCGCGGATGGTTATCCACCAGCGTAAGAAAACGCTCAAAGGTCACGCCATCGTGCAGGTCTTCGCCGGGGTGGATCTCATAGCAGACATCGACCCCCTGCTCGTCGAAGAGGTCCAGCAGCGGCCGCCAGCGCCGGGCCAGCTCGGCAAAGGCCTCATCCAGAAGCGGCTGATTATGCGGCGGCCACGGATAAAAAAAGGGCCATGCCAGCGCCCCGGAAAAGGTCGCGTGCGCCTGCAGCCCCAGGCGGCCGGAGGCTACCGCCGCCTGGCGCACTTTCTCCACCGCCCAGCGCTGGCGCGCCTGCGGATCGCCATGCAGCGCCGCCGGGGCAAAGGCGTCGAACGCCGCGTCATACGTTGGATGCACCGCCACCAGCTGTCCTTCAAGGTGAGTGGACAGCTCGCTGATCACCAGCCCATGCTCCGCCAGGATGCCGCTGACCTCGTCGCAGTAGGTCTGGCTCGCCGCCGCCCGCTCTACATCAAAAATCGCCGGGTGGTTGCAGGGGATCTGCAATGCCTTGTACCCCAGGCCGGCGGCCCACTGCGCTATCCCCGCCAGGGTGTTGAACGGCGCCTGCGGCCCGATAAACTGCGCCAGAAAAATGCCCGGTCCCTTAATCGTTTTCATACCCCCTCCTGAAAAATTAGTGCGGCTCTTTCTCGTTGTACTGGAAAGAGAAAAGGAAAATCAGCGCGATAACCGCGGCGGCCACCGCCGGGATCCACCAGAAGGTCACCCAGGCCTGAGGCACGCTCTGGCCGGCCACCAGATGGTTATACAGCGCGCCGGAGATCTGCGAGCCCAGCAGCATGCCGATCCCGTAGGTGAACATCACAATCATGCTCTGCGCCTGGCCTTTTACCTTCTCGCCCGCCACGCGGTCGGTGTAGATAAAGCCAACGACAAAGAAAAAGTCATAGCACACGCCGTGCAGCAAAATGCCCAGATAGAGCAGGAAGCGCCCCTCCTCGCTGACTCCGAGAGCGAAAAAGGCGTAGCGGACGAACCACGCCGCCATGCCGATGAGCAGCATGTATTTCACCCCGAGGCGACGGAACAGCAACGGGATCACCAGCATAAAGACGATCTCTGACATCTGACCGAACGACATCGCGGTGCTGACATCTTTGACGCCGGCATCCGCCAGATACGACGCGGTATAGGCGTAATAGGTGCCTAACGGCACGGAAATTAAGGTGGCGCAGAGGGAGAAAATCAGGAAATGGCGGGTTTTCAGCAGCGCGAAGGCGTCCGCGCACAGCAGGTCGCGAAACTGAACCGGCATGCCTTTGGCCGGCGCCGGGGTGTGCGGCAGCGTCAGGCTGTAGAGCGCCAGCGCGACCGAACAGAGCGCCGCCAGCGTGAAGATGCCGGTGGTATCAGAGATACCGGTCACCCCGATGCAGATCCCGGCGATAATCCAGCCGATGGTGCCGAACACGCGGACCACCGGGAAGGTTTTATCGACATTGGCCAGGCTGTGGAAGGCGATATTGTTGGTCAGCGCCAGGGTCGGCATATAGCACAGCGTATAGCCGAACAGCAGGCCAATCAGCAGGGCGCCGTTCTGCGCCACCAGCGCCTGCGGGACAAACCACAGGATCGCCGCCCCGGCCAGGTGCATCACCGCCATCACCTTCTGCGAGGCGAAAAAGCGATCCACCAGCATCCCCAGCACAAAGGGAGACAAGATGGAGGCGATCGGCCCGGCGGAGAACGCATCGCCGATCAGCAATGACATCTCATAGCGGGTCATCACCAGCCCCAGGGTCACCGACCAGCTGCCCCAGATAAAAAACTGCATAAACATCATTAACGACAGCCGCGGCACCAGAAAACGCTGGCTCACGCGGACACTTTCCCGACCTTCTGTTGTTGTGACCATGTTGCTCGCCCTCAGAAAAGTAATCGATTACAAAACCGCTCAAAACAAAAGTAATCGATTACAAAAAGAAGATCGCCAGGCAAATGCGCCGCCTGCGAAGAGGATCACAATAAAAAGGCAGGCAGCCCCCCCCCCCCG